>CALDEP010000494.1 GCA_937942475.1 uncultured Aureispira sp. | reverse complement strand
TTTTGAAGCTATCCTGCTGATAATCAAATTTATATAGTTTAGCTACGCTGAGTCTTCGAGTTCTCCACGAAGTAATGTAATAGTAACGATTATATAAAGACTTGAGCGAATAAGCACAAAATTACATACTTATTTTTGTCTTATTAACGAATAACTATTAAATTGTTGCAAGACCTTTGCCAAAATACACTTTAAGAACTTATAAAAAGGCTTTTGCACACCTAAATAAAAAAATGATATGAAATATAAGGTATTAATAATCAGCCTAGTTTTGTCGGTTGTTGCCTGTAGTGATAAGACGAAAAAGGATAAGGAAACAACTTCAGAACATGCAGGAGAAATTCATGCAAATCCTGCTCAACATTCTACGGCTTACTTGGATGACCCTGATAATATTAAAATGAAATACCCTGTTACTAAAAAAGATGCGATAGAAGATGATTTTTTTGGTGTTAAAGTAAAAGATCCTTATCGATGGTTGGAAAATGCGGTGACAGAAGGGGAAGAAACAGATGTGAACAAATGGGTTGCTGCTCAAAGTAAATTGGCTAAAGTGTATTTGGATGGTATTTCTTATCGAGATGGGATTAAGGAACGCTTGACGGAATTGTATGATTATGAGCGGGTGTCGGCTCCTTTTAAAGAAGGCGGTAAATTGTATTTTTATAAGAACGACGGAAAGCAAGACCAGTCGGTTGTTTACAGTAAAAAAACTTGGAATAGCCCAGAAGAAGTGTTTATTGATCCCAATACATTTTCTGAGGATGGCACGATTTCTCTAAGTGGTTTGAATTTCTCAAAAGATGGTAAATTTGCTGCTTATAGAACCTCTGAATCTGGCTCTGATTGGGGAACCGTTTATGTCAAAGATGCTACTACTGGAAAAAAATTGGAAGATAAAGTAGAATGGTTGCGTTATTCAGGTTTGGCTTGGCACAAGGACGGCTTCTTTTATAGTCGTTATGGTGATAATAGTGGGTCAGATAAGTTTACACAGAAAAACCAATTCCATCAAGTTTATTATCACAAAGTAGGAACAAAACAAGAGAACGATGAGTTGGTTTTTGCAGATCGCACGCAGCCAAATCGAAACTATGGCGTATCGGTTACCGAAGATGAAAGCATTTGGATTTTGACGGTAACAGAGTCAACGAGTGGAAATGCTTTGTTTTACAAAAAAGCAAGTGAAACGTCTGCAAGCTTTGTTAAATTGGTGGATGATTTTGAACATGATTTTCAGGTAATTGATAATGTTGGAGACAAACTACTTGTTTTGACCAATTATCAAGCACCTAAATACCAAGTTGTTGAAATTGACTTAGCGAAACCTGCGCCTAAAAATTGGCGGGCACTTATTCCACAAAAGAAAGACGCAACTTTGAACAGTGTTCAAGTACGTGGTGGTCGTTTGGTGGCACGTTATACCAAAGAAATTACCAATGTATTGTCTGTTTTTGAAATGAATGGAACTTATGTAGGGGACGTTGAAATTCCTGAAATTATCAGTAAAACAGCTCCTGTAACTTTGGGTGGTGTAACGGGTAAGAAAGCCAATGCAGAAGGTTACTTCACGATGTCCTCTTTTACCTTGCCGACAACAATTTGCAAAGTAAATGTAAAAACCTTAAAATCAGAAGTTTGGAAGCAACCTAAAGTTGCCTTCAATCCAGCAGATTATGAAATTGAATACACCCATTATATCTCTAAAGATAAAACCTCTATTCCAATTAGCATTGTTTATAAAAAAGGAATAAAAAGAGATGGCAATAACCCGACTTTACTGTATGGTTATGGTGGATTTAATATCTCTATTTTGCCAAGTTTTGCCTTAAAACGCTTGCCTTTCTTAGAGAAAGGCGGTATTTACGCTGTTGCGAATATTCGTGGTGGTGGTGAAATGGGGCAAGAATGGCATGAAGCAGGCACAAAATTGAACAAGCAAAATGTGTTTGATGATTTTATTGCTGCCAGTGAGTTTTTGATTGCACAAAAATATACTTCTTCCGAGAAACTAGCCATTGAAGGTCGTTCTAATGGAGGGCTTTTAGTAGGGGCTTGTATGACGCAACGACCAGACTTGTACCGAGTGGCTTTCCCAATTGTTGGGGTCTTGGACATGATGCGTTACCACCAGTTTACGATTGGGCATTTTTGGGCATCAGATTATGGACGAAGTGATGATGAAACACAGTATAAAAATCTATTGGGCTATTCGCCTGTTCATAATGTCAAAGCGGCTAAATATCCTGCCACAATGGTTATGACGGCAGATCATGATGATCGAGTAGTGCCTGCGCATTCGTTTAAGTTTGGCGCAGCTTTGCAAGATCAAACGATTGGAGAATTACCTGTAATTATAAGAATTGACCGCAAAGCTGGACATGGTTCAGGAAAGCCAATTACGAAAGTAATTGAGGAAGAAGCGGATAAAATTGCCTTTTTGATGTTTAATTTGAAAATGAAGTGGTAGACCTCTGGAATACTATCCAATAGCAACAGGTTGTATTAAAAGCGAGCGATAAGGAATCTTATCGCTCGCTTTTTTTAGGTGTATTTCGTTGTTTTATTGGACGGTATCTTTTTGTTTTTTATGGTACTTTTTAGTTGCAATGGCATCACTAATCATCGTTATTAGAATAATTGTAAATGGGACCGCTAACATACAAATACCTGTAATCCACAAACCAGGTAAAGCAAGAATCCCCCCGACAATCATGAATACGATGGAGGTACCAAAATAAAGAATTAGAATGCTTAACATCAAAGCAATAAAGCCTGGAGATACAGACGTTTTTTGTTGGTCAGGTTTATAGAGTGGATTCTTTTTATTGATTTGGAGCTTTTTCTGTTGGCTTTTTTTAGAACGTTGAAACTCTTTTTTCTTAATCTTATTAGCAAGCCTTTTACTTTTGATACTTGTTTTTTCAATAGGCACCAAAGCTGCTTGGGCTTGCTGCAAAGGCATTAAGAATAGACTAATTACAATTAGTAAAATAAAAGCACAAGAATGATTCATAGCAAAACTGGTTGATTAAATTTTAATTGTTTGAGAATGGGATTTCAAAAATAAAGCCATTGTTGATGGATTATTTAATACTTGCTTTGTCGCTTGTTTTTATCCGTAAATCTATTTTTTGTTTTGTGCTTCTCTTTCTAGTCTTTCTTTTTTCTGATAATTAGCATCACTAATCGCATCAATAATACTGATAATTAATAGACAAAGGAATGGCAGGGCAAAAAGACAAATACTGGCTATCCATAAGCCTGGTATAGCGAGCGAAAGACCTACAATTAACAGTGTGATGGGAATCGAAAAATAAAGGCAGATGGCTCCTATAACTAAAGCAGTGATTATTCCATAGATATTTTGTCGGTTGGGCTTGCGGAATTGTTTTGTTCTATTGGTTTTGAATCTTTTTTTGGAATTTTTTTTAGAAAGGTGAATGCTTTTTTTCTTATTTTTTTTAGAAATCACCTTGCTTTGGTTTATTGTTTTTTCAACAGGAACTAAAGCGGCTTGGACGGATTGAAAAGGTGTTAAGAATAAACTCAATAGAATTAAGAAGGTAAAAACAGAAGAATTTTTCATAATAGCGTGGCTTCTTGTTAATTTAGAATTGTTTAGAAAAGGGAATTCAAAAATGAAGCCAATACTAATTGAACGTTCATTTAATAAATTATTGTTCTATTTTTATTAAAAAAATAACCAAATGCATCAATTGTATTCTATATTTAAGACAGCAAAGGCTGAAAATCGAAAATGGAATTTGATGAAGACCTTCTTGCAAACGACCTTGTTTTGGATCGTATTTTTATCTGTTTTACCAAGTCTAATTGTTTATTTAGAGGGTGTTTTAGCAATGCCTTCCTTTTCGCCATTCCTTTTATTGGGATGGGCTTGTTTTGTGTTTTTTAGCGGCTTGGGTTTGTACAGCGGCTACACGATGAGTTGGTGGGGCAGGGGAACGCCTTTGCCAATGGATTGCCCAAACGAATTGGTCATACAAGGACCTTATCGGGTGATTCGAAATCCTATGGCAGTAGCAGGGATTGGTCAAGGGATTAGCGTTGGGTTGATTTTGGGGTCTTATGGAACGGTTCTTTATGCTTTGTTGGGGGCTGTGCTATGGCATGTTTTTGTTCGCCCTCCAGAGGAGGTAGATTTGGAGCGACGTTTTGGAGTGGCTTATCAACAGTATCAAAAAAGGGTTAAATGTTGGATTCCTAGTTTTCGGTTTTTATAAATTTAGGAACTGTCTGATCATTTAAAAAGTAAAACGATGCACAGAAAGCAAAAACTATCGTTTTATTAAACAAAGATTTGACAGAAGAACAATAGCCGTAATACATTTATACTATAAAATAAAATGATGATAAAAAGACCAATTAATATCCGAAATATATTCCTACTATGCCTTTTGATAAGCACTTTAGGTTCTTGCTCTTTAGGGCGTTTTATTGTTTTTAATTTTGCAGATGCGAACGATCATAAAAAATTTCCTAAACGTGCTTTAGGAAAACCTGAAAAAACCTTCTATTTTGCCAAACGCCCCAATAAGCAAAGCCCTGCAATTGATAGTTTTGAGTATATTTTAGAAAGCAATAAAACGGTTGCTTTTTTGGTGATAAAAGACGATACGATTACGTATGAAAACTATTTTAATAAATACGATACGGCTTCTATTGTTCCTTCTTTTTCGATGGCAAAATCTATTTTGTCTATTCTTGTGGGTTGTGCAATAGACGAGGGTTTGATTGATTCTATAGGGGAGCCAATGACGAATTACGTTCCTGAATTAAAGAAAAATGGATTTGATAAAGTAACGATAAAACACCTGTTACAAATGACTTCTGGGTTAAAGTTTAATGAAGGTTATTTTAATCCTTTTGGACATGTGGCGACCTTTTATTATGGCTTGAATTTGAGGAAAAATATAAAGCATTTGAAACTAAAACAGGCACCTGGTGAATCTATGGACTATGTTAGTGGAAATACACAGTTATTAGGTTTGGTTTTGGAACGAGCATTGGATGGGAAAAAATTAACCGATTATTTACAAGAGAAGTTGTGGACGCCATTAGGGATGGAATACGATGCGAGTTGGAGTATTGATAGAAAGAAAAATGGTTTGGAGAAAACGTTTTGTTGTATCAATGCTAGGGCTAGAGATTTTGCTAAAATTGGACGTTTGTATCTGAATAAGGGCAATTGGGAAGGGCAGCAAATTGTATCTGAGGACTGGGTGCGTCAATCAACGCAGTTTGATAATTCGGAAGGATCTTCTACTGGTTATCAATATCAATGGTGGATACCTAGTGCCAATGGCGATTTTATGGCGCAGGGAATACTTGGGCAATATATTTATGTTAACCCTAAAAAGAATTTAATTATCGTGCGTTTAGGAAAAAATTATGGCAAAGTAAGTTGGAGGAACTCCTTTTTGCAGATGGCAGCGAAGTACTGATTTCAAAATAAAAAGAACGTACTTACAAAAAAACAGATTCTTTTCTTGAAAAAGTAGGGGACTGTTAATGTGGTGCGGTTGAAGGGGTAGAAAACTGTTTCATTAGAAATGGATGTCTACTTAAATTTGAAATTAATTTCCCATATGTTTCAAGTAATACTTCGTGGGATTTTTAGTTTTTTTAGCAAAAAACATAAAAACCATTTCATATTAGTTTGATTATCAAAAATTTAGTCATTTTGATAAAGTAAGGCTATTATCATTGATAATCAAACTAATATAATTCCTCCACGAAGTAATGTCAAATGCACAGTAAAATATACAATCACCACAAAAAAATATAGAGGTTTTGACCAAAGAAGAATTTCAAGCTTGTTTTGATAAGCACTTTGATGCAATCCGAAATTACCTTTATTATCGTTCAGGAGATGCTGAGTTAGCGACTGATTTGGCGCAAGATGTCTTTATGAAAATATGGGAGAAACAAATGGTCTTTGAAGACGGAAGAATCAAAGGTTTGTTGTACAAAATGGCAAGCGATAATTTTGTTTCTCATTTAAGAAGGATAAAGGTAAAGAACGATTATTTGCAATCCATGCCTTTGGCATTCAAAACGGAACCGTCGGAAAGTTCCATGGATTATGAGGTTTTAAAAAAGCGGTATGAAAAAATACTGTCTGCATTACCAGAAAAACAACGCGTGGTTTTTCTGATGAGTAGAATGAATGGCTTGACGTATCAAGAAATTGCAGAACGTTTGACTATTAGTGTTAAAGCGGTTGAAAAACGGATGCGGAATGCTTTAGGAGAGTTAAGAACAGGGCTTCAAGTAAGTATGTTGCTTCTGTGTTTTTATTTTTTTGGTTAGTAAGATTAGTATTATAACCCTAAGTAAGTTATAAAAAGTAAACAATATGGAAGAAAACGAAGATAAAGATGCCAAATTTGAAGAACAATTAAAACTCTTTGAAAACATGGAAGTTCCTTATACAAGGACAAAGAAAGAGGTTTGGGAAGCAATGTCTCCAAAGATATTGGAACCTCCAACTCAAAAAATAATTCCACTTAACCTAACCAGATGGCTTGCTGCTGCCGTTATTATAATTGCATCAACACTTGGCTTTATGCGTTTCTATACCACTGGGGTGCAGGCGATGAATGGAGAGCACTTGGCTTATACTTTACCAGATAAGTCTGTGATACGTTTAAATGCAGGCTCTAGTATTTCTT
Organism: uncultured Aureispira sp.; assembly: GCA_937942475.1. Lineage (GTDB taxonomy): Bacteria > Bacteroidota > Bacteroidia > Chitinophagales > Saprospiraceae > Aureispira. Next base: position 6,869 of record CALDEP010000494.1, on the reverse strand, counting down.
ATGCTCCTTTTTGGTGGAGGTTCGAACGGGCATTGACCTTGGAAGGAGAAGCCTTTTTTGAAGTAGAAAAAGGGAGCCAGTTTGTTGTTAACTCTACTCTAGGCTATACCGAAGTACTGGGGACGAGTTTCAATATTTATGCTAGAGATACGGCTTATGCTGTCTTTTGCAAAACAGGCAAAGTAGGGGTGCACAGCACTTGTTCTGACCAATCTATTGTGTTGAGTCCTAATGAAAAATGTGTGCTGAAAAATAAAGTGTTGACCAAAGAAGTAGCGGTCAATGAAAATGCTAGCATGGGCTGGATCAATGATCAGTTTTATTTTAATAATGTTAATTTAGTTCGAGTTCTAGAGGAATTAGAACGCCAGTATAATGTTGAGATTAACTTTGATCGGGACTTGATTGGTGCGAATAATTATACGGGTTTATTTACTAAAGAAAAAGAAATCCAAAGTGTTTTGGAAATAACTACTGCTGCTTTTGATTTGAACTTAACAAAAATTAATACAAAAACTTATAGTGTAACGAACGATTAAAAATAACGAAAAAACGATTGAAGCCACCACTCTCTAGAATTATTTTTTTATTTGTTTTTCTATTTTTTGCATACGAAAGTCATGCCCAGCAAATTAATGTACAAGCAGCAGCAAAACCATTGGGAGAGTTATTAACTAGTTTCCATGAGCATTATAATATTCAGGTTTCTTTTAATGCTCAATTGCTAAACGAATGTTTGATTACAACCAATCAAAAGTTTAATTCGCCTTATAAGGCATTGGATTATTTGACAGGGGTTTGTGATTGTAATTACAAAGTAATGGATGGTGTCTTTGTAATTACTAAAAAGCGGGTTCCAAAGAATAAATATTCTAAAACGCAGCAATTTATTTATCAAGGAAAGATAGTCGATAAAATTAATCAAGAAAAATTATCCTATGCGACTATTTTGATTGATAAGACGAGTATTATGACGGACTCAGAAGGAAATTTCACCTACCAGTCTCAAGAAAAAACGGCAAGCATGTTGGCTTCTCATGTGGGCTATTTTGTTTTGGATACCACTATTAATGCTGATCGTAAATTGCTAATCGAACTGTCTCCATCCATCACAGAATTGCAAGAAGTAACTGTTTTGTCGGCACAAAAAATAAAAATTCTCAACCCAGAATTAAAGTCAGGACTGGCTAAATTGAACAATCGCCAAACGCCTTTTTTACCTGGGGAAAACAATAATAGTTTGTTTTCTTTTTTGCGTTTGCAGCCAGGAATTATGGCTTCTGGAGAGCAAAATAATGGTTACATCTTGTGGGGGGGACGAAAGGGAGAGTCGCACATCTTGTTTGATGGGATTACAATATTTAATACTAGTAATTATAACGATAGAATTGGAGCGATTAATCCTATGTTTATTAAGGATATAGAAGTCTTGAAGGGAGGTTATAATGTAGAAGTTGGAGATCGCTTGGGAGGCGTGGTCAATATTACTAGTAAATCTGGAAATTTAGACACATCAACTTATGAAATGACAGGGACGCTAAATTCTTTTAATGGGTATATGAACCTTGGTGTTGCGCCAAAAGCTAGTGTTCAAATTGGCGCTCGAATTGTAGGTCCTGTCGCCATCTCTTCTGAAAGTAGTTATTTACCAACCGCCTTGTTTGTAGATGTAACGACAAGATATACGCATAGATTTGATGATGGTAGTTCTTTTTCTTTTACCACATTAGCGAATGTAGATGTTTCAGAGCAGACCAAAATGATCGCTTTGACGAATAACTACAAGACAGAAAATCGAACGAATCTGCTCTTGGGAGGGGGAGGAACTTATATTAAACCTTGGAAAAAAATAGGTCGAACAAATATTCGGGTAGCTTATTCTGACTTTTCTACAGATTACAGTAGCTATTTAACGAATATTGGTATAGATACAGGATCTAATCCTTATAGATATAGAGTCTACGATCAGCGATTTTATAATAATGTCCAAGAAGTCTCCATTAAGGGAGACCATTATTTACCAGCAGGGCAGTATCATCAACTATCTATCGGAGCCAATATTACACATAATAGCTCTCGCATCAATCATAATATTATCAAACGATTTAGTGATGTAGAACAATATGGAACTAGATTTGGCGCCTATTTAAAAGATGAACTTAGTTTGTTCAAATGGCTTGTTTTTCGCTTAGGAATTCGGATTGATTTGCCAATACACGAAAGAACAAAAATCTTAATTCAACCAAGAATAGAAGCGATATTCTCTCCTGCCAAACAGTGGAAAATTAATATTGCACATGGGGTTTACAATCAATTTATAACAGAAACCACCTTAGTAGATGAGTATCGCAATTATACTTATCATTGGTCACTGACCGATCGTCAATACCATACCGTGCCAGAGGCGACACATACTGTTCTTGGGCTTTCTGGGCGTTATAGATATTGGAATTGTCGATTGGAGACGTATTATAAACGAACCAAAAACAGCCTTCAATATTGGAGTGATAGCAACAATCAAATCGTAGAAAACTCCTCTGGAAAAAGCTATAATTATGGCTTGGACCTAAAGTTAGGCGCACATTACAAAAATCAACAAATATGGTTAGCCTATACGCTTAGCAAATCTGAAATGCAATTTAATAAAAGTAAACGAATCACAAGAGCACCACAAGATCAACGCCATGAGTTCAAAGTAGCTGGTATGTTTAATTGGAAACAGTTTTTCTTATCGGTGAATTATGTCTATGGAAGCGGATTTCCTAACATTCAAAACTTGACGTCTTCTGAGAATATAAGCCCTTATAGCCGATTAGATGTTGGAGGCTTGTATCGTTTTAAGGTAAAAGAACTAAGCATAGATTTTGGTTTCTCTGTGCTAAACGTGTTGAATACATACAATATTCAGTATAATAACTTAGCCAATTTCCCAAAAGAAGGAGAGCAGTACATACAAGCAATGCCGCTTAATTTTACTTTTTTCGCCCATTTTAGGTTTTAACAAAAAAACAAAATTTATAAAATAAAAGAGGCTGTTAGTACAACTAACAGCCTCTATCTATTTTGATACTTTATTATACTATAATTATCTAGCTTCTAGAAGGGAAAACACCTTGTAAAGCAATGATATAATAAATAGCTAAGAAAGGTTGTCTATTTTCATGACTTTGGTTACCACCAGCATTAGCAATCATAGAACTACTCATTGAAGTATTTGCAGCAGCATTAGAATACTCTCTGTCTAAACCTGATGTGTTTGCTAGTAAGCGACCAGTAGGGTCAGCATTATTACCTACTGTATTAACTGCTCTTACTGCATGACCATGGTTAGGCATTTCAGATGCTGTAAGTGTTACATGCTCTTGTCCTCCTTGTTGACCTTCTCTATAAGAAGACAAACCAGGACCATTTCCAGGACCAATAGGAGTACGACCACGCAAATCTGGTAAAGCAAAAGTCGTACGACCATCACCACCATAAGTGGTACCTAAAAGAGAAAAAAGAGCTTGGTTTTGGGAAATAGGTAGCAATTGACCTTCGCAAAAAGCCCAACCACGTGGAGCGAAATTTCCAGCAAATATCTTAATTTCAGCAAGAAATGGATTCATAATTTAAAATTTTAAGTGTTAATGAATAGAGTTTTGTGGCATCTATTCACAATTTAGCTTCTAGAAGGGTAAACACCTTGTAAAGCAATGATATAATAAACAGCTAAGAAAGGTTGTCTATTTTCATGACTTAAATTACCACCAGTATTAGCAATCATGGTACCATTCATCGTAGTATTTGCAGCAGCATCAGAATACTCTCTATCCAAACCTGATGTATTGGCTAGTAGGCGACCAGTAGGATCCGCGCTATTCCCTACTGTAGTAACTGCTCTTACTCCATGACTATGAGCAGGCATCTGACTTTGTGTAAGGATTACATGTTCTACTCCTCCTCGTTGACCTTCTCTGTAAGAAGATAAACCAGGACCATTTCCTGGACCAATAGCAACACGACCACGCAAATCTGGTAACGCAAAAGTCGTACGACCATCACCACCATAGATTGTTCCTATAATAGAAAAAAGAGCGGTATTTTGAGAAACAGGTAACAATTGACCTTCACAAAAAGCCCAACCACGTGGAGGGAAATTTCCAGCAAAAAGCTTGATTTCAGCAATAAAAGGATCCATAATTTAAAAGTTTTAAGTGTTAAATGAATAGGTATGTGATATCTGTTTACAATAAGATTATTGTAAACAGCTAATAAATTTATTTAATAGAACTTTTGCTTGTGTGAGTTTGCAGAAATTATTCTATAAGAATGACCAACCTTTTGATATGCACTTAATTGTGAAATTATGTTGGAAAAGTACCATTAGTGGGTGATACTTGTTGTGCAAAATGATTCATTATAATAAATGAAGTTCCCATAATTTGCATTAAACAAAAATAGCTTTTTATTTCAACAATAAAAATAAGAATGCTATAAAATTTGTTTATTTTTTAATTGTATAGAATATTCTATTGTTTACATGTTTAATTTAATATAATCTATTTAGTGGTCGTATTCTATTTTGTATTGATTTTCAAGGAATAAACTCCTTTTGGCAAGTTACTTAAATCGACTTGCACAATTTCATAGGGATAGCCTTATACTATGACTGGAGTTTGAATGGCGTGTAGAAGGGGATTTTTAGGTAACATTAACATCTAAAATCGTCGAAAAGGAAAAATGGATAAGTGTAAAGGAATTCTGACCTACTTTGGGTGGTCTATTTTGTCTCATCTTTGTATTATCAGTTTTTAGCTGATGAATGAAACCAATTATTCTATTACAATTTACACGTGAATAAAAGGAGGTGTTTGTTATTAAACAGTCCTTCATACACGTTATAAAACAGTACAAAATGAGATCAACAAAATTTTTATTTGCCGCATTAATCATTGGAGTATTTCTTTTGAGCGGATGCCAAGACAAGCAAGTTACCACCAATAGTTTTTCAGTAGCCATTACAGGTTTAGAGGATTTAGGAAACGATTATGTATATGAAGGTTGGCTGATCGTAGATGGCAGCCCAGTTTCAACAGGAACGTTTACCGTGAATAGCACAGGTGTTTTGTCTCAAACGACTTTTGATGCAGATATTAGTAATTTAGAAGCTGCAACAAAATTTGTTCTTTCTATAGAACCAACAGTAGATAGTGATCCTGCACCAAGTGCCGTGAAAATTTTAGGAGGAGACTTTAGTTCTAATACAGCAACACTTTCAGTAGGAGATGGTGCCGCATTAGGTGATAACTTTTCTACCGCTGCTGGTTCTTATATTTTGGCAACACCAACAGATGCTTTGTCAACCAATGAAAATAGTGGTGTTTGGTGGTTGGTTCCTGGAGGAACACCAGGTTTGACGCTACCAACATTGCCTAGTGGCTGGAGATATGAAGGTTGGGCAGTCGTGAATGGAATGCCATTGAGTACTGGAACTTTTACTAGTGCTTCAGGGGTAGATGCTGCGGCTCCATATAGTGGTGCTAATGCTGGACCTGCATTTCCTGGAGAGGATTTTCTAAACAATGCACCAACAGGACTTACTTTTCCGTTGGATCTATCTGGAGCAACAGTGGTGGTTTCTGTAGAGCCATTTCCAGACAATGACAGCAAGCCATTTTTACTAAAACCATTGGTAGCAACAGTGCCTGCAAATGCAGCAGATCATACTTCTTATAATATGACCAATAACAACAGTACCAATCCTGTAGGAACAGTGACAAGGCCTTAATAAAATTTTATCATTAAGAGTTTTGAAAAATATATTCTTTAGAAGTAGGGGGTATTAGCTTATCCTTCGACTAATAATTAAGTGAGCGTTAAATAAGTTTAATAGAGTGTGAGTGTGTGATGCGTTGATTCTACATGGTACTAGGATCAGCGCATCTTTTTTTTTGTTAATAACTGATTGACGCAAGAACTCTCTCATAAGCCTGCTAATAACCTTTTTTCGTTCAGTATTAAATTCATTGTTACTTTTAAGAACTGTTTTAATGTTGAATGCTGTAATGCTAAATTTTTAATGTTTGTTGTGCTATAAAGCATTCAACATTAAAAATTAAGCATTAAGAATTAAGAACAAAATTGATACAAGAACATTGCTTTCTTATCAACCTAATCAATTGTTTGCGTAACATGAGGTAATAATAAAGAAACTTATTTAGTCTCAAACCAAAGCGGAGAATCATCCCCTGGATCTCCATTATAATTAATTGTAATCTCTTCTCCTGGAAGAATCTCTCTCAAGGCATGAATATAAATCGCGTCCGTTTTCATATCCACTTGATAAGTAGCATTCGACTCAAAGGAATGATTGTAAATACTGCCATATCCCAAAGCCAATGCACCATCCTTTAAGTCTTCTCCCCATTCAAAATAATAATCATTAATAATGGTATCCTGTAATGGTTTTACATCCTTTTCGGGAATACGAAGCATAGGACAAATTTCTATGACACTACCAGCACTAATCAAAGCACCAGTAAAAACACCACGACCATGTAAGGGACTGTGTGCGACAAAAATGTGAGGAATCTGCTGACTCATTTTATTTAGAAGTAAGAAATGGAGAATGAATATTGATAAGGCAAAGATATTCTTTTCAGTTTTATCTTAGTAATACTTCGTGGGATTTTTAGTTTTTTACCAAAAAACATAAAAAACATTTTATATAAGTTTGATTATTAGTAATTTAATGCTTTTAGAGTTTTAAAGCTATCCTGCTGATAATCAAACTGATATAATTTCTCCACGAAGTAATGTTGTTAATACCCCAAATTATTTATCTGTGAAATTACCACTAACTGTAATTATTCCAACGTATAACGAAG
>CALDEP010000493.1 GCA_937942475.1 uncultured Aureispira sp. | reverse complement strand
TTAGCTTGTTATTATTATGAATGTATTATATAGAGAATATGTTCTTTTGTGATCTCTCGGTCACGTTTTATAAATCTTGGATTTCTTCTATGGAGAGCCCTGTATATTTAGAAATTTTTTCGATTGAAATTCCATCCGTTTTCATCTCTTTTGCAACTTCAATTTTTCCTTCAATGATCCCTTCAATTATTCCTTCTTCTTTGGAAGAGTCGACGACATTCTTTAAATCACGATAGTACTTTAAGCTTTCTTCATATTGCTCTTTTTCTTTAGGGGTAAATTTAGCAATTTCTGCAATTTCAAATAGTTTTTCAAAGACTCTTTCCTGTAAAATATCAGGACGGTTTTGAAGCTTGGCTAAATGTCTAAAAACGTACATCCATTTGTCAAATCTTGTTTGAAGCTCTGTATCCGATTTTGTGAATTTAGGCAGTTCTAAATAGATATAAGTAAGCTTGTTGTAAAAGAGATTTCCATTTTGATCTTTTAGTTTTACCGTATGTAAGATTTCGCTTTGGTCTTTGTGATCGTCAAATACAAAATCTAAAATACCAATGGTATAAACTGCGGATAATTCAAAATCCCAATCCCCTTTTTTAGCTTGCTCTTGAATAGGAAAGGTAGAATAATAGACACTTCTATCTTTGAAAAAATTTTGTTTCGCTTTTTGAACTTCTACAATGAATTTTTCCCCTGATTGGCTTTCACAATACAAATCAAAAATCGCTTTTCTTTCATATTCACTTCCTCCAAGGTGTTCATTTTTAGTATAAGTAAGGTTCTTAATTTGATGAACAGCAGGTAATAGCTGATTTAGAAAATCAATTAATAATTCTTTATTGGGCTCAATTCCAAAGAGTTTTTTAAAACCAAAATCAGTAAGAGGGTTTATATATTTATCTTTCAAAGTCATCTTTCAGTATTTATTTAATACAAGTATACGTTTTTTAGAGCATGAAGTTTCCATTATTAGCTTTTTTTTAAAATGAGAAATACGATAACAACCTACTTGCTTAAAAGTATAAAATAAGGCTTGTTTTGTTATAAAAAAATGGTTTCAGAACAAGAAAACTGCCTTTCAGAACATTAAATTGTTTTGGGTTTTAGGATGCTCTACTTTAGTGGTAATAAATTATTCATCACTAAATAATATTATAATGAGCAAAATATACACAACACTTCTATTACTGCTACTATTAAGCATTCAAGCCCAAGCACAAACCAATGTGGATGTAGCAAATGCAACTTTAGTAAACACTTTTCCTTACGTAGAAACTAATTTTAGTAGTACTGGAGGTGGTACTGCAATAGGTATGGTTGGAACTTGTAACACAATTCCTTGTTGTTCGGTTTTAGTTTATAAAGTAGTAACTCCCTTGCCTGGTTCTATCCGAGTAGATCTTGATAATTTCACCCCATTTACACAAACAATGCTTGCCTATACAGCCAATGTACCTAATCCAACAACATGGAGTGATTTAACTTATTTCCCAGGAGAACCAGGGAATTTTTGTGGCTTTAGAGATAGTATGCAACTCGGAAGAGGATATTGGCCACCAAGTGGCGGTTATACCCACCCATCTAGTGCTTCACAATATGTTCCAGCAGGGGAATATTACATCTTAGTACTGAATCAAAATCAGCAAAATAATTTAGGAATTGGTAATCAGAATACCCTAACCTTTCGTTATGCGCCAGCTTGCCCTACCAATGCAATTTGTGGTAGTGTTAATGAAACTTATTGTGATGGAAGTGCTTACATCGCTCCAAGTGGCCAGACTTATAGTACCACAGGAACCTATCAAGATACTGCATTGGGTGTCGCTCCAGGAGGATTAGACTCCATTACCTTTATTACGATACAAAGTAATTATACAGTATTAGCGCAAGACGTCTTGCCCGATACGAGTCTATGTACAGATGATACCTTACGGCAAGAAGCCGTCACGAATTATGTATCCTATGCCGCTTTTAGCGGAAGCAATTACATCAATATAAATCCTGTAGCTGCTTCCTTAGCAAATAGCGATCGTTCTGCTTTTATGTGGATGAAACAAGCTGTTCCTGTTGCTGGGAATAATCAAGTGTTGTTGGGTATTAATACTTCGGGAGGAGGAAACGTAGCCAACTTACAAATTGGTACCAATCAAGAACTTCAAATATATGATGGAGGGACAACGCAGAGTTCGGGGGTTGCAGTTACAGACGGGCAATGGCATTATGTCGGATATACTTATGATAATGCAACGGGAGAAACGAAAATTTATATAGATGGAAATGAAGTAATGACCTATGTCAACGGACAAAATTCAATTGCAACAAGTCAGTTTTCATTAGGACAAGAGTTTGACAATGGAACTGCTAGTGATTTTTATACAGGAGAAATGACAGAAATTTCTATTTGGAATACGGTCTTATCTGCTACAGATATTGACTTGGGAATGCAAGCAGTTATTAAAAATACACATCCTAACTATGCTAATTTGGTCGCCTATTATCCTTGTTTGTCAATTTGTAATACAGCAAATATCTCTTTACTAGATTATAGTAGTAATAATAACGATGGAACGGCAACAACGGAAGGCTTATTAGTCAATACAAATTTTGAACAAATTCCTAATTTTAATAGTGCAGATTGGTATACAAAAGAATGGAGTAGTACAAACTTAGGAACTGCTTTTTCTTCTGCGAATAGAATTGATATTGAATTAACAGCAACAGATAATTTTACCTTGGTTTTAAAGCGAGATTATCTTGAAATTACAGAAATTTGGACCGTTAATCCACAGCCTGCAACTCAGCCAGAAATAGCTGTTGAAGGCAATAGTACTCTTATTCCAGATGGGGATCTTTTGCCACAGGTGATAGATGGAACTAATTATGGAGACATGGAAATAGGAGCAAGCCCTATTAGTAAAGTATTTACAATTAAGAATACAGGAAATACATCCTTAGACATTACAGGCGTTACTTTGTCAGGTATAAATGCTTCTGATTTCTCCATTACTTCGATGCCTACAGCTCTTTTAAATGCTGGAGCAAGTACTACTTTTGTAGTAGAATTTAACCCTGCTGCTCTTGTAGGACAGAAAACAGCTACGATTGAAATCTCAAATTCAGATTGTAATGAATCTTTGTACACTTTTGGAATTGAAGGAGTTGCATTAGGAGCCTTGTTTTCTGAAGTTCGTGGTCAAATGTTGACTCTAAATGGAACCTCTGATCATGTTATTATTGATGCTGTCGCAGGATCTATTGCTGGAGCAACAGAATTCACCTTTGAAGGATGGATTAATGCGGATGCAACACAAGCAGGAGCAGATCGAATTGTTTGTGTAAATACTTCTGGTGGAGGTAATGTGATCTTATTCTATTTAGATGCTGGTCGTTTGAGAACATATGATGGAGCAACAGATACTTATGGAAGCCCTGATCTTAGAGGGACAGGCTGGCATCATGTTGCTTTTACACATGATAATTCTACGCATAGGGTTTATCTGGATGGTGTTCTTTTAGATTCAAAAGGAGGTTCTGTTACTACCTTTGCTGCTAATAATCAATGGAGTATTGGCCAAGAGTGGGATAACGGAAGTAAAGGAGATTATTTTAAAGGAAAAATAGATGAAGTTCGTATTTGGAAAGATGTTCGTACACAACAAGAAATTCGGGAGCGAATGCACCTTAGCTTAGAAAGCAGACATTTAGTGAGTGGTGATGATAATTTAGTTGCTTATTATCAATTTGATACAGACGCGGTTGCAGGAACAGCTAATGGCGTGAAAGAGGTCTTGGGAAATCATGGAACTTCTTTTGGTGGCGTTTATAGCAATTCAGAAGTGGCGGTAGGCAAAGGTTTTTCTAGTACACAAGTTATTAGTGCAGCAGGCAATTACACCTTCGTGAATACCGATTTGGAATTAATGTTCTCAGGTCTTATGCCAAATGATGAAGTCGTTGTTACCAAAATAATAACAGAATTACCACACAATGAATCTACAAATATAATGGTCAATAATCCTGGAGTCTATTGGGTGGTTGATAATTATGGCATAAATGCAGGTCTCAACGCTACTGCAAAGTTTAAGTTTGCAGATGGAGCCATTGCAAATACAGTAAATGCAAATCATCAAATTCATAAACGAGGCTCTAGAGCGTATGAAGTAATTGATTGGTTGGATCTGCCAGCAAGTGCCCTTGGGCTTGGAGTAGGAGATAACCATGTAAGTCTTAATAATATAAGCGATTTTAGCCAGTTTGCTTTAACGTCTAATAGCTCTACATTTGTTGGAGGTATCCCTGCTTTGCCCATCGAGTTGATGGCATTTAAGGTGGAAAGACAAACCGTGGATCAGGTAGACATTCGCTGGACTACAGCGACAGAAATTAACAATAAAGGCTTTTATATCGAACGTATGTTGGACCTAGAAGATGGATTCAAAGCCATTGGATGGGTAGATGGTCACGGAACAACTGCTTCTACGACATATTATCAAGAGGAAGATGAAAACAGCTATGAAGGCGTAAGTTATTATAGATTAAAGCAAATTGACTTTGATGGAACAACGACTTATTCTGGAATTAGAGCAGTAGATGGAATAAAACGAGCTCCTATTGATGTAAATATTTATCCGAATCCAGCGCAGGATTATATAAACATACGTTTTGATAACTTGCCAATAGAAGTAGAAATGGCAAGGATACAAATTATCAATTCTAATGGACAAATTATTACTACTCAACAGGTTTCTTTAGAAGCTTATCAAGTGATACAATTAGATGAAATACAAGGATTAATTCCTTCGATTTATTTATTATCTATAGAAATGGACAATGGGGATCGCCTCCTACATAAGTTCATTAAGATGGATGATTAAGGTAAAGTCTGTGTAATTTTGTTCCCCATTTTCGGAGCGTAGTGACCTTTGAAATGGACCTGAATCTTGAGATTCAGTTATTCTGCCAGAATTAATTTTCTGGCAGTTTTTTTTGTTTATAGAAAAGTAGATTTATAGTAGTAACATCTATCAATTTTTCGAAGTTTTCAAATTATGAATCAATTTAATCCTTGATTTTGATAGTTTATAAAATATTATGGATTTTTATTGTATATTAAAATCGATAAAGATTTTATTTTTAATAAAAAATAAATGCTGAAAATTTATGTTACAGTGTATCAGGAACGTTCAAAAAATAAAATGAACGTTTTGCGTCATCTTTTTGGTCTGAAAATTTCAAAAAAATCGGACGTGTAACCCGTTACACTACTCATTTTTTTAAATTTTCATCCTCAAAAATATTTAACAACACTTGTTCACTTTATTTCTTTCTCATTCCTTAGAATTGGTACAACAAACCTAAAATTTTAGATATTGTCTCAAAGAGGTAATGGTTTAATTTTTGAAAAAAGATATTTAGTCCTTTCAGTTCTTAATTGAAGGGACTTTTTTTATTTTTATTGAAATAGAAAGGAAATACAAATAACAAAAATAGAATGACAAAAGAAGAATACGCAAGTCGGTTTACTGAAGAAGAAGCAGTAGGTTGGTTTTTCTTAGATCAAAAGTTAGAAACGATTTACGGGAAAACAGAGCCTCGACATTATGCGGCAGAAGTACCTTATATAACTGGAGGAACAGATCCTTTGGATGGCATCAGCATCTTTGATTCGGAAGCACAAGAGCCGCATTATCACATGACGACTTATGGCATGTCAGAATTGTATTATGACGAAGAGATCGTCGGTGGTGATTTTAGTAAATGGGGCTTTGAATTTACGTTTCGTCTAAAGCCTTTTGCCGAAGATGAAGGCGATCCATTTTGGGCAATAGAGGTGTTGAATAATTTAGCTCGTTATGTTTTTGAAACGGAAAATTGGTTTGAAGAAAATCACTTTGTACCCATTAATGAACCGATTCGACTGGATACAGATACCGAGATTGTTGGGCTAATTTTTGTCCAAGATCCAGAGTTGGGTACCATAGAAACGCCACACGGGAATGTAATTTTTCTGCAAATAGTGGGCATTACAGCTAAAGAACTAGCCATTTTAATGGCTAATCCAACCATAGAAGAAGTGGAAGCATTGGCAAATACGTTAAGAAAAGATAATCCATTGCTAATTACAGATTTGGATCGTAAGTAGAAGACTTATCAAAGACAATAGACAGACAAAAAAGACAACATAGATGGATTTAATGACTCCTAATAGGATAGAAGAAGATAATTTGAGCTACCAAAAGCCACCTAAAGAAATTTTGGATTTAGTGGACGTTCCTCGTGCTCCTTTTGTACAAATGGATCGAAAGGGAAAGTACATGCTATTTATCTACAGAGATAGTTATCAGACCATTGCGGCACTTTCTGAAGAGGAATTGCGTCTAGGTGGTTTGCGTGTTAATCCTGTTACCAATATAGGGAGTCGTACGATTTATTATAATAATTTACAAGTAAAGTTATTAAAAGCCGAAGCATTAACGCAAGTAAGTGGCTTGCCTGAGGAACCTAGATTGGCCAACTTTATTTGGTCGCCTTGTCAAACTAAATTAGCCTTTACGAACACGACTTTGGTCGGGGTAGAAATTTGGGTGTTGGATATGGAAACGGCTAAAGCAACTGCTTTGACTCCTGCGCAGGCGAATGCAAATTTGGGCAATCCAATTACCTGGTTTGAGGATAGTAAAGCCTTGTTGGTGAAATTATTACCCGCACAGAGAGTTGATTTGATCAATACTGCAACGGCAGTTCCAACAGGACCAACGATATCGGTTAGTGATGGCTCAAAGGCGCAAAATAGAACCTATCAAGATTTATTAAAAAATAGAAATGATGAGCATAATTTTGAAGCCTTAACAACTTCTGAATTGCATAAGGTGAACTTGGATGGACAGCGTGAAAAATGGCTAGAAGATGCAGGTATGTATCGTTCTTGTTTGGTTGCGCCCAATGGCGAATATGTACAAGTAATGACCATGCAGCCGCCTTTCTCTTATTTAGTTCCTTACTCAAGGTTTCCACACCTTAGCACCTTATATACCAAAGAGGGTAGCTTTGTAAAGGTAATTAACGAAGTGCCTTTGACCGAGGATATTCCCAAGGGATTTATGTCGGTACGGAAAGGACGAAGAATGTTGCAATGGCGGAGCGATCATGCTGCTAGTTTGATCTGGGCAGAAGCCTTGGATGAAGGAGATGCAGGAATCGAGGTGCCATTTCGAGATGCAATTTATGAATGGGCAGCACCTTTTGATGCCAAACCTCAATTAATTCTAAAAACAATCAACCGTTTTGATTCGATAGAATGGGGGACAGATAGCTTTGCTATTGCCCATGATTATTGGTGGAATACTAGAAATACCAAAGTATACCAATTTAATCCATCTGATATTTCGGAAGAACCTACTCTTATTTTTGATCGTAATTATCAAGATAAATACAGCGATCCTGGTGCTTTTTTGACCCAGAAAAACGAATTGAATCGTTCGGTATTGACGATTCAAGAGAACGCTTTGTTTTTGGTTGGAGAGGGGCACTCTAAAGAAGGACAATTTCCTTTTGTCGATCAATTTAATTTGGAAACCAATACGACTAAGCGATTGTATCAATCTACTTATACCGATAAATTGGAAGCAATTTATTTTCCAATTGATTTGGAAAAAGGCGACTTCATTGTTCGGGTAGAATCGCCTATAGAATATCCGAATTACTTTATTCGTAATATTTTTAAGGAAGAGGCTTTAACACAAATTACTACTTTTGAAAATCCATTTAAGAGCATTCAAAGCGTACATAAAGAGGTTATAAAATACCAAAGAGAAGATGGCGTAGAGCTTTCGGGAACCCTTTATTTGCCCATCAATTATGATAAAACAAAACTAGAGAAAAAGCCTCTAATTATGTGGGCTTATCCTAGAGAATTTAAAGACAACAACAGCGCAGGACAGGTCACGACGAACTCGAATGAATTTATATATCCTTACTATGGTTCAATGGTTTATTGGGTCACTCGTGGTTATGTGGTCTTAGACGATGCCTCTTTTCCGATCGTGGGAACAGGAAAAGAAGAGCCCAACGATACTTTTAGAACACAATTGGTTGCCAATGCGAAAGCGGCGATTGATGCCGTGGATGCTTTGGGCTATATTGATCGCAAGCGTGTTGCCGTTGGAGGACATTCTTATGGCGCCTTTATGACGGCCAATTTACTGTCTCATTGTGATTTATTTGCAGCAGGAATTGCTCGTAGTGGTGCTTACAATCGAACCTTAACGCCTTTCGGTTTTCAGAGTGAAGAACGGAATTATTGGGAAGCCCCAGAGGTTTACAATGCGATGTCTCCTTTTATGCATGCCCATACCATGAAAACGCCTATGTTGTTAATTCACGGAGAAGCAGATAATAATTCGGGAACCTATCCTTTGCAATCAGAGCGTTATTTTAATGCTTTGAAAGGCTTGGGTGCCACCGCTAGATTGGTCATGTTGCCCAAAGAAAGTCATGGCTACAGTGCCAAAGAATCTGTTTTGCATTTATTGTGGGAACAGGATACTTGGCTGGAGAAATATTTGAAATAGAGTGCTTCTAAGAATTCGTACAGAAGTTAGAATTTAAGTGTTTTTTCACCTAGTTTGAGATATTAAATTTTAGACGTTATATCGCTTCGCTTTTAGACAAATAGCTATTTATTTGCTATTTAGTCTAAAAAACGAAGCGATATAAAAATAGCCTTTCAGAAATGTGTCGATTAATTAAGACTACCTACTTATATCACTTGTTAGAGGACGAAAAGCCCTCCTATTTATCGTAATTATACAGTTTATAACGTTCGATCAATTCAATTAAAATAGTAGGATATTTAGGATTGGTAGCATAACCAGCTTTTCGCAATCCTTTTGCCCAACCTTTGTAATCGTTGCGTTTTAGTTTAAACAAATCTTTGTAGCGGCTACTCTTTACCAAGAAATAAGAATGCTCTTTGTAAGCATCACTTCCATTTTTGAATACTCGATAGCAACTTCCTTTGTACTGAATGCTTTTACCACTCCAACCACTACCACACTTAATTCCAAAATGATTGTTGGATTTCTTCGCCAAAGGACTACTGCCATAACCGGATTCTAAAATTCCTTGTGCTAATTTAATACTGGCAGGAATGCCTGTGCGGACACTTTCTGAGACGGCAATTTTTTTATATTGCTCTACATAAGCAACGGCATTAGAGGGTCCTGAAATGGTAAACTTTGTAACCGCAGAACTACTAGAAGTACTCGATGGTTTTGTGCTAGGTTTTGACTTAGAAACGGTGCAAGCACTCGTTAAAGCGGTCAAAAGACAAGCTGCAAACAGATGTTTTAATGACATAGTAGGTTGTGTTTTTCTATAGAATTAGAATCGTTGTATAGTAACGAATCTTGATCTAAGATTAGTATGATATAGAGGTGTTTTTCCTGTTGTATTTGGGAGCAAATGTAGGCTTTATATTGGTTTGATGGAAATTAGCAAGGGTATAATTCTATTGTTTTTACTAATTTTTTAGCTTTAAATGTTCTGTAATCATCGAACTTGCTCCACGGTGCTTTTGAAAATATAAATGGGCATTTTGTTGTACAACAGCAGCCATTTCTGTTTCTTGAAAGGTTTGAATTTGTTTGATAATCTCTTGAGAGTGGTTGATCTCAAAGGCAACTCCTTCGGCAATTAAATCGCTTGCTTCTTGAAATTTATGATGATTGGGACCAAAAAAGACAGGAATCTCAAAAACAGCTGCTTCTAGAATATTGTGTATCCCAGCACCAAATCCACCTCCAATATAAGCAGCATTTGCATAAGCATAAATAGAATTGAGCATTCCAATATTATCAATTAACAAAACAGAAATACTTGACAAGGAGTTGGTCTCTAGAGCCTTGGAATATCGAATGGTACTTGTGAAATCAAAGGTTTTTTCGATCTCCTGTAAATGCTTTTCATCAATTTGATGGGGGGCAATAATTAATTTACTTTTGGGAAAGGCTTTGAAGACATCGGCTAAAATAGCCTCGTCGGGTAACCAAGAACTTCCTGCTACGATCGTGTAAGTACTGGTACAGAAGGCATCTAAAATTGGAATTTTTTGTACTTGATTTTTTACTTGTAACACTCGATCTAAGCGAGTGTCGCCAGCCAAATGAAGGGCTGAATAATTGAGCTGTTGGATCAAGGCAAACGACGTTTTATTTTGCACAAAAATAGCCTCAAAACAAAATAACATGTTACGAAAAAGACCACCATACCATTTAAAAAATACTTGATTAGAGCGAAAAACGGCTGAAATTAAATAAGTAGGAATTTTTTGCGCTTGCAAAGTGCTTAGGTAATAATACCAAAATTCATACTTAACAAAAATGACTTGTTGAGGCTTGACGATGGAAATAAATCGAGCCGCATTCTTTTTAGAATCAGCAGGAAGATAGAACACCCAATCTGCGTGGATGTAGTTTTGGCGCACCTCATAGCCAGAAGGAGAGAAGAAGGTTAAGAGTACTTTTAGGTGCTTGTTTTTTGATTTTAGAGCTTCTATAACAGGACGACCTTGTTCAAATTCGCCCAAAGAAGCACAATGTATCCAAAGTACAGGAGCTGAATTATTAGCAAAAGCCTTGCTTAGTTTCTTGAAAATATCTTGACGACCATGTTTCCATTTTTGAGCTTTTTGATTGCCCATTAGAGCCGCCAAATGAATGAACAAGGTGTAAGTAAAAACAGCAATGGTGTATAGAAATTTAGACATTAGAGTAGCAAGAGTATAAGAATAGAGCGTTATAAACAAAAAAAAAGGTAATGTCAAGCCCAATGACATTACCTTAATTGTATTTCTTTAGAGCTTACTTGTTAAGTTCTTGTGCTTGCTTTTTGAAATCTTTTCTTTCGTAAGCAGCAGCAAACCCTCTAATAGATTTACCTAATTTAGCAATCTCCTTTTTAGTTAAATTGGCTAATTGCTCAAATGTAGTAATCCCTACAGAGTTAAGACTTCCAACCATCTTTGTACCTAAACCATTGATTTCTGTTAAATCATTAGGCGTATCTGTAGGTGCCGGAGCATCTGTAGAAGGAACCTCTTGTACAACAACTTCTGCGATTGTATCCACTACAAGTTCTTCCGTACTAGGTTTTTTTTCTTCGATTTTTGGAGTTTCTTTTGGCTTTGCTTTAGGCTTAGCCTTCTCTTTAGCTTTGGCTTTAGGTTTTTCCTTCGCTTTGGCTTTCGCCTTTGCTTTAGGTTTTGCCTTTACCTTCGCTTTCGTTTCTGACTTCTTTTTCCGCTTAGGTTTTTTAGCTGGTTCAGCTAAATCATCTAAGAGTCGAGCTAGAGCAAACCGGTTCTTGTGAAAGAACTTGGCTCTAACCTCAGAAGAAGCTCTTTCGATTAGAATTGACATAATTAGTTTCAATTTAATTGTTTTCAAATATTTTCTAACAAAAGTCAGTCAAACACTTTTAACATGGATAACGTTGTCAAAGAAAAACTTACCATTTGACATCAATGCAAAATAGCCCATTTGCTCATCAAATGTAAATGATCTGAAACAAGTTTATAAAAGGGCAGAACTGATAAAATGTTAAAAAACTATATAATGGAGTATTTAGTATTGTAAGTATACAAAAAAAAATACTAAAAAAGAAAGAAAAGAGGGAGTATATAGAAGCCTCTTTATTCCTAGGAATAAAGAGGCTTCTTTTATAAATTCAGCAAATTTAAGCTTTGATTATTGTTTGCGTTTTAATAAGCCGACAGGCATATGTTGATCATATTCGCCATAAATCAATGGATGTTGGAAACCATAAGTGAAGTTGCGAACATTTTTTGAGATGAATTTATACAACTCTTGAACATCAATTACATTATCCTTTTTTCCAAGATCATCAGCTTTGTTGGCAGCGCCTTTCATGGCTTGTATAAAGTAATAACTGAAGACACCTTGTTGCAATTTGTTGGCTTCTAAAGATATTTCTTCTGAGGCAGAAGACATAATAACAGCTAAACCACCCTTGACACCATCAAAACTCTTGTAGTAGTCTTTGATTCGTTCCCGAACATTTTTACTAGAGCGAGTTTTTGCCAATGGATTTCCCATCGCTTCTCCTTCTGTATTGTAATTTTCTAAATAATCTTGATAAGAAATAACGGTATTCATATCAAAACTTCCAGAGTGACAAGCATCAACAGCACAAAGCTTATATTTTGCAGGGCTGTCTTTTAGTAAAGAATTCACCAAACCATGATAAAGTAAATTAGAGTTCGCTCCATCATAATCGTAGGGTAGGAACGCCCCATTTTTTCCATGTCCTGCAAAGTAGAAAATAATTAAATCATTACTATCTGCTTGCTCATAAAGGTCAGCAGCTGTATTCATAATATTAAATGCGGTCGCATCTTTGTCTAATAAAAGCTCGATTTGATCCTCAGGAACAGCACCACCTTCTATACTTCTAAAAAAGGCATAAACACGTTGTGCATCTCTAGTGGTATAACTTAGCTTTTGAAAATGCTGATAATCTGCCACACCAACAACAACTGCCCAAATTTTCATTTTATTATGCGTGTATTCGCCATTTGCAAATCTCCCCGTGTTAACATGACCATTATTAAAGTAATAAGAACCTTGACCATGTTGCAATCCATTTTCCCAAATACCTTTGTAGCGATCTCCATTATTATAACGCATTTCGCCAAATCCACTGTACTCGCCTTTGGAAAATTCTCCATTGTAAACATCGCCACGACTATCTTTTGATTTGCCGTACCCTTCTTTACAATTACCAACTAAACAATCTCTGCTAATTTCTTCTTTTTGGCGGGCTATTAATTTTCCATCTTGCCAGGTTCCGACTTTCATCTTTCCATTTTTCGCAATACGAGCACCTAAACCATTTGGCTTTCCATCCGCCCAATTGCCTTCATATTTATCTCCATTCGCATAAATGAACTTTCCTTTACCTGTACGAACCGCTTCTAGGAAATTTCCTTCATAACGCCCTTGATAAACATCTCCAACATAATATTCATAAATACCCCAACCGTTTTCACAGTTTCCTTCCACACAACCTTTTTCTTGAGCAAATAAGGAGGTACTTAGGAGTGATAGTAACAGGGTAAAAGCCAATTGAATGCGCATAAGCTTATATTCTTTAGGAGGTTTTATAGATTGTTGTAGAATCAAATGTCAATTCTAGAGTATTGTAAAAGAGTCAATTCAAAATAACTTTATTTCAAAAATGAGCCTATAAATTTTAATATACAAACAATCTATCGAATTTGTTTTTTTTCTTGGAAATATTGTGTTGTACTGTGTTTTATAATAAGCAAAAATGATGCTAGAAACTAGAGAAGTACAGTCATTGTCGTAATAACGACAGGCTTTGGCTATTTCTTGTTTAGAGAGAAAGAAATAGGGGGGATTTTAGTTTTAGAAGCTAATTTAGAAGCGATAAAATAGGATTCTGTAATCCTAGTAGATTAAGACTAGGATTACAGAATATTAAGAAGTGTAATGGCAACAGGACCACCAATAAACCAGGCAGCTTCTCTCACAAAAGGAGCATTTTCAACTCGATTGCTTGCTGCATCGCTTTTGGCGCGCACCATTTGAATGGTTTTATTCAAATTCATTTTAGAGGATCTGTTAAAGCGGATGACATCAGGGTCTTTCTTAATCAATGGAAAGCCATGCGTATCAACAGTATCTTCAATTAATAACAGCGCAGGCGTTTCTGATTTTAAGGCAAATTGCCATTCATTATATACGCGCTCCATTTCAGAACTATTGCCCATAATAACACCAATGAAAAGATTGGCTTTACTAATCTCGTAAAAAGCAAGTTCGCTATTATTTTGTCCAAATTTATGGTAACCAGATGTTGGCGTAATGCCATTTCTGCTAATTCTTTTAGAGAGCGCACTCAATATATTTTGTTCGTCATCTGGTACGGATGGAGAAATATAGGCTTTCATGTACTTTATTTTTATTCGGAAATATTTTTTTTAAAGCTTATTCTTAAAAAAATGTTGGTTCTTTGACAAATCGTGTACAGTTTTAAAATATAGGTTACTCTATTTAGTAATGAATCAAGATATAAGTTCTAAATAGAAAGTCGTAAGCCATTTATTATTAAAATAAAATAGACAACTTTCTACTTAAAACTTAGGACTCATATAGTTTAATAAAGGTGCCGTTTAGAATCTTATCACACGATTTGTCAAAGAACGAAAATGTTTAGCCTTAATGCTACGTCATAGAGAATGAAATTGTTTCTCAAAAACAAACTTTTTTTTATAAGCTTTTATAATAAGCAGGAAAAAACTCTGCCAAAATTTCATCATTCAGACGAATTCTACGTAAAAAATCAGATCCAGTCCAAATTTCGTAGGTATATTTTAAACGACATTTGCGTCGGAAATTTTCAAACATATTACTCACATTAGAAGTAACGCCATTCTTACAGACCAACAAATAACCATCGGCACCATATTCATGAATCAAACTCGGAATATTAACCGTAGCAAGGTCTCTCTTGGACAGCGAATTGGTGTAAAACTTACATTGAATCACCCACTTACGCTCAAAAATGTCAATAGAATCCGAAACTCGAAAAGTAACGAGTATGTCACGACCACCATCTGTTCCTTCGCCCGAAGGTTCTACCCGTACTTCAGTGATGTTGTTGCTACTATCTTCCTGTATGTATTTAAAATAGGCGGCAACTAAATCTTCAAATACTTGCCAGTTGGCTATTTCCTCGAAACTTAGAATCATGTTATACTTGCTTGAGCAAAGAGTTGATTATTTGATGGATTTGATTTAAGAATTATTACAATAAAAACCTTTGCTCGTATAAGTCTAATTCGTTCAATACCTATTGGTTATAGATAGTTCCCTGTTTTTTGAAAAAATGTTCTTTTTAGTGTTAATTGACAAAAAAATGCCCCATTTTTTATTAAAACGATTGAATTTAAGAGGTTTAGGTGTTTACTTTTAACAGTATTTATACCTTAAAAAGTTCCAAAAGATAAAGATATTCTAGGAATTTTTTTAATAAAGAACCTATTCTTATCTTGTGCAAATGCCAGCACATTTACATACCACCAATTTATATAAATTTGACGACGTTGTTTCTGCCTTACAAAAGAGTATTCGACGTTGTGATACCCAGCAAGCCTTGTTTTGGGCAGGAGAGTTAAATCAAGGCTTCAAGCACATTCTTTATAGTCGTTTGTGGACGATTATTGCAGAAGATATTGGTCTAGCAGCGCCTTTTTTAGCCCTAGATATTTTCCCATTGTACGAACAATGGACCAAGGCACATGCGACGAATCCTGTTTTAGCAAGAGAACTTACAATTCGTCTTGTTTATGCCTTATCAGAAGCGCCTAAAAATAGAGTGGTAGATAATTTATTGCTCTACAATTATTTTCAAGCCAAACCAACTGAAACTTGGAAAAAAAAGCAAGCCAATAAAGATTGGCAAGAAAAAATTCAGCACTTGTTTAGTGTTAATTTATTTGAACAGGCAGAAGCGAAAGAAGTAGACGTGGAAGCTGCTTTGTTGCAATTGGTGGTTTGTTTGGAGGAAGGAGATGCGACAAATGCGTATTATTTTTGTAATATTATTAATCTATCGACCGAAGAAACAAAGCGTTTGCCTTGGTTGTTGCAATATTTGGGACTCCATAAACCTTTGAAAATAGACAGCAAGTGGAGCAAAAAAATGGCTGTTTTTAGTTGGTACATTTTATTTGAACTGGCAAAAGAAGCCACAGAATTATCTTCGCTATTAAAAATCTTATTTCAACTGTATTTGGGAAAGGTAGGTTCTCCCAATTTGATGTTGTCTTTTGCTGTTTTGTTGTATTGTAATCAAGAGCGATTAAGTTATGAAAAGATCTTGATTCCTTCGATAGACGAAATTCCACTTGCTTTTCAAGCGCTTTATGATAATAAGGCCTCGGATCTATTGGAGCGACGACAACTTTCAATTCCTGATTATGCGATAGACAAGCACACCGATCGAGGAAAATTAGCTAAATACGCACCACATAATATTGCAGATTTGCATACAGAAGCGCAAAAGAAACGGATTTCTACCTATCAATGGAACGCAGCAGAAATTGCTAAATCTCATGGCGCTTACAAGACCTTTGCAGACTTTGTACAGTCGGGGCAACATTCTAGAATGAGTCATTTTTTCAAAGAAGGTGCTTTGCTGAAAAATGTTCCTTTGGATTGGAAAGGGGAGGACCCTTATGTAAAAGGAGTGGAGCGCTATTTTTTAAGTTTGGAAAAGAAGTACGATTATCAAGCTTGTAGCGGCTTTTTTATCTTTGAGAAGATGCGCCCGATTTGGATTCAACAACAAGTGCTTTGGAAATAAAATAAGTTGGCTAAAGGTGATCAAAAAAAGCCTTTTTGGACGTTTGGGAGATCTTGAAAGTAACTAATAACACATTTTGTCGTTTAGAGTGTATTACATCACTTGACCTTATCAAAAATGAACCTCTTTCTTGCTCTAGTTTTATCCTTATTTCCTTTAGGAACCTTTGTCTACGATTTGCAACAACAGCCGCTTGATGCTCCATTTAAACTAAAATGGAAAACAACTTACCAAGCCTATGTTTTGCAGGATAGTACCGATTTGCCGATTCCAAAACTAAAGAAATCGCCTTCTTATACCACGACAAAACAAGCGATTCGCTCCAAGCAAAAGAGCTTGCAAGCCGCTTATAAAGCAGCAAAAAATACCAAAGAAAAAGATAAAATTCGAAGACGTGCAGGGCTTTACATTACAGAACAATTAGTCAATGCTTTATTTCCACATTGGTATGGAACAACTTGGTCTTTTGATGGCTATTCTGCCATTCCCAATCAAGGTGAAATTGGCTGTAGCTACTTTGTTTCCACCACCTTATTACACGTGGGGTTTAATCTAAATCGCTATCGTTTGGCACAGCAAGGACCTGTTTCCGAAGCTCGAAGTTTGGCAATACAAGGGGCGCCTATCGCTATTGATTTAACGGGGGGCTTTGAAGGTTTTGTCCCTGAAGTTCAAAAGAATTGTAAAGAGGGTTTGTACTTTATTGGTTTGGGACATAGCCACGTGGGCTATATTTATTATCGAGAACAAGAGTGCTATTTTATTCAATCTAGCTATGGAAAAAGCGGTCAAGTGGAGATTGATTATGCCAATGATTCTGATATTTTGACGGGCTTTTCTAATTTTGTTTTGGTTCCAATTACAACGAATGCAGACTTGGTCGAGGCTTGGTTGAAAGGGGAGGAGGTTGTTGTTTTGAAGGGGAGGGATTGAGGTTGAAGATTATTTATTTACACCAACTTACTACAGTGTAACATAAATTTTAAATAGAATAAGCTTTGAAGTAAATAGAGTGTAAGCTCCAAAGTAAATACAGGATAAGCCTGCTTCGTACCTCGCAGAGACAACCAGTCTTTAAACTAGGGCTGTCTCTGCGAGGTACGAAGCAGGCTTACACTACAAGAGCATTTATATTTTATTATTCATAACTTTTGTTACATCAACTTACTATGCTGTTAATTTTTGAATGCCTTGTCAAAATAATAAATTTTGACAAGGCATTCAAGGGATTGATTTTCTATCAATCCGTTATCTCCAATCCTTTTATAAACGCTTCAAATTTCTTGACATTTAAGGCATAAGTCTCTGGAGTGGCAACAAAACGCATTAAAATATAGCTCTTTTTTGATTCAAAGGTTAAAACTTGAGTATGATAAATGGAATTTCTTACTTGCATTTGTAGTTTAAAACAAGCTCCATTGCAATTTGCGGGACTTTCCAGTTTTTGATTCAAAATGACAGTGGCATTACCCACTTTGTCACCTATCTTTTTCTGAGTAATATTCTTCTTATTAAAATCATTGAATGTCTTTATTTTCTGTGTTCGCTTCAATGTTTTTTTGTTATACCATTCTACTGAAATAACGTTTTGGATATTATCAATATCGGGAAGTGATCCCATAAAAGAATCTCCTGCTCCAATATCTAAGATATTAAGCCAATTTGGAACCCGAAATTTAAAGCCTTTGTCTGCAAATCCATATTCAACGCCATCGCCATCGGCAGTTGCTTCAATTTTATAGGACAAAGCTTCAAGGTTGATTTTTCCTCCATAGATACAGTAACTATCTGCCAACTTTTTTAGGTCCTGAATTTTATTTACCAAAGTATCGCCTGCGTAAGAATTGACACTAATGCTTGTTACATAATTATTACTCACGTTATTCAAGAACAATTGGTATTGAGTGACATTGACCAAATCTTTTTCTTCTATTCCTTCCAAGGCACTTTCAGGAATTTTATAATACCATAACATAAAACGTTTTCCTTTGCTATTGACAAACGTTTCTTCACCAGATGCTACTTTTTCTTTGAACATTTCGTCTTGAAGATAGTCCAATTCATAGTTTTTATAGAAGGCTAAGATCTTCTTTTCATCCTCTAAGTTTTGTGGATTTCCAAGCGCTGTGGGATCGTATCTGTGTTTCATAATTTGCACAAATTCTTCATCAATTATAACCGCCCCAGGCATATCTGCTTTCGTAACACTTTCGCCAGGAATTTCAAAGGTATAATGCACGCCTGAAGTATTGTCAAAATACAACAATCCATCTGCTGTTTTCATGAAACCAATTGGACTATTCTCCTGTCCAAAGAGGTTCATGGCAAAAAAGAGGAAAAAACTAAGGAAAGAAATCTTGTTCATGGTTTTGAAGTCTATTCGATTAATATTTATGTTTTTAACGTGTAAAATAGCAATTTTAATGCCTTTGACTTAAGTATTAACGTTCTTTGACAAACTTCTCACGCAGTAAATCGTGTGGTAATAAGTTAAACCATTTTTCTATTAGACAGTATAGGTCGTAAGTTTTAAGTAGAAAGTCGTAAGTTTTATTTTGATAATAAACGACTTACGACTTTCTACTTAAAACTTATATCCGAATTCATAACTGTTAAAAGATAGCCTATGTTTTACACTCCACACGATTTACAAAAGAACCAGTATTAATTATCAAAAAAATAAAAAAACAACTTGTAACCATGTTTCATGTATCCCTAAACTAAGAAGATTTGAAGAAGACTTCTGCGAGGTCCCCTTCAAATCTTCAAATTATCAACTTGAGAAATTCTTAAATTTCTCCAACAACAGATTCTGTTACATTAATAATATGATCGCCAATCCGCTCCAAAGAAGAGAATAAATTGTTATAAATCATAGCCGATTTAACCTTATAATCAGGCTTGCCCAAACGATCTAGATTGTCAGAACGCAACTGATCTCTAAGTGCATTAATAACGTCTTCTAAATGACGAGCAGCCGTTTTGTCTACGCTATTATAATCTGCAACAGCCAAATTAGTATTCATTTCATGGAAGGCTCTGTCGATTAATTCCAACATTTTATTTAAACCTTCACGTTGTTCTGGTAAGAGCGGAATGCGGTCTTCTCTTTTTTGTTCCAATGTTTTGGCAATTTGGAAATAAATATCAGCAATACGTTCCAAATCGTTGGCAATATTCATATAACTCCTTAAACGAGTGGAAGTATCAGAAGTGATTTCTTTGTCTGTCAGATTGGTAATATACTCTGTAATTTCAATCTCCATCATATCCGAAATCTCTTCGTATTTAAAGAGTTTTTTGATCGCTTCGTCTTTTTCCTTACTATTAGGCGCATTCAAAGAAGTTTTTAGGAAACCATTCATTCTACCCGTCACATGACCAAAATGGGCGGTTTCTTTTTGTACAGCATCTGTATTTAACTCTGGAGTTAAATGTGCATTGGTGATAAACTGCAATTTTTCAGTATCATCGCTGTCTGTATCTTTAACGGTATAAGTAGCCGCACGAACTAATAGAGGCACAAAAGGTAAAATCAAACAAACATTAATCGTATTAAAAGCTGTATGGAAAGCCGCTAAAGACAATGGAATAGCTGCCGCATCTAGATAAGGATCTCCAAAAAAGGAAGGAAATAAACCTTGCATGGTGTCCGACAAAACGGGTAAAAACCAAGGCAATACAATGACCATCCAAGTGACGCCTAAGGTATTAAACAAGGAGTGAATCCTAGCCGAACGCCGGGCAGAGGTGTTGCCAATCAAAGCGGCTAGTTCTGCGGTAATGGTCGTTCCTATATTTTCCCCCAATATCATTGCCGCAGCAACATCAAAGGGCAATAAACCATTGGCACAAAGCGTCAAGGTAATTGCCATAGAAGCACTAGAAGATTGCACAACAATGGTCAATAAGGTGCCTATTACAACAAACAAAATTCTAGATAAAATGCCCCATTGTGTATATTGAGCCAAGAATTCAAGTGCTTCAGGGTTTCCTTTTAAATCGGGTACAGAGCTTTTTAATTCACTTAAACCCAAGAATAAGATGGCAAAACCAATAATAAATTGCCCCCAATACTTCATTTTCCCTTTCCCTATAAAAACCATCGGAACGCCAAAAGCAAACAAAGGAATGGAATAAGCGGACAGTTTGACTTTGAATCCAAGAACAGAAACAATCCAACCTGTAATAGTGGTACCAATATTGGCTCCAATCATTACTCCAGCGGATTCTGTTAAAGACAATAAGCCTGCATTTACAAAACTTACCGTCATGACGGTCGTGGCAGAGGAGGATTGTATGAGTAGTGTAATTAAAAATCCTGTAAATACACCCAAAAACCGATTCTGGGTCATGGTTCTTAAAATATTTCTAAGTTGTGAACCTGCGGCACGTTGAATACCGTCGCTCATCATCTTCATGCCGTAAATGAAAAAGGCTAAAGATCCTATGATATTAAGAACATTTCCAAAGTTGAAATCCATTGTTTACTTTTTGTGGTCTGTTGAACACGGTTGATTGATAGCGTTTTATTTTCTCTGAAATTTATCAAGGGTACGTCTTACTATTTGATGGTCTGAAAGTACGTAGTTTTTTTGTATTAGGATGGGATTTTAATTAAAAAAAGACAGAAAATAAGAACTTTTTTTTTCTATCCTTATATTTGCTCTGCTTCGTGTAGAAGTCGTAGTGGTTTGATTATCAACTAGATGTTCTTTTAGTGGTCAGCGTGTTAAAAGGCTGGTAATCAATTCAATCCAATGCAAGTCTCTCCTTCCTAAGTTTTTTTAGGATAGTAATTTACCAGCAATAAAAGCGGTTGTCCAAGCGGCTTGGAAATTATAACCACCAGTAATGCCATCAATATCCATGACCTCGCCTGCAAAATAAAGATTGGGGCAAACTTTACTTTCCATTGTTTTGGTTTGAATGCTCTCTAAACTAACGCCTCCACAGGTGACAAACTCTTCTTTAAAGGTCGTTTTTCCGTGAACAGCATAGGTGTCATTGGTCAATAGAGCAACTAATTTATGCAAGCCTTTTTTTCCTAATTCCGACCATTTTTTATTGACGGGTAGTTCACTTTTTTCTAATAAATAATGCCAAAGGCGTTCTGGAAGTAAGTAAGGGCGATAGTTGGTGAGTAATTTATTGGGATGCGCTTCGATAATTTCTATTATCTTTTCAGTGACAAGGGCATTGTTTAATTCATTGACCCAATTGACTTGTACATTGAAGGAATAACCACATTCGCTCAATAGACGTGCCCCAAAGGCAGATAATTTGAGAATAGAAGGACCACTCATGCCCCAATGTGTGATTAACAGTGGACCATCTGATTTGAGTTTGGTGCCTTGAATACTGGTTTTGGTTTGTTCGACCACAATTCCCATGAGAGCTGTAATGGATTCCTTGGGCATATTGAAGGTGAATAAAGAAGGGACGGGCAGCTCAATTTTGTGCCCCAAAGTAGCCAGCCATTCTAATCCCTGCAATTTGGGCGAACCCCCTGTTGCTACAATAACCTTGTCAAATCTTCTAGGTTCTAAATCGCCTTTGCCCAAGGTCAGTTCTATGCCATTTTCGACAGGTACAATTGTTTTTACGCCATTTCCTACTTCAATTTGAATGCCCAAGCGACGTACTTCCTCTAAAAAACAATCAATGATAGATTGAGAATCTTGAGAAACAGGAAAAACACAACCATCTTCTTGTATCAATAAAGGAACATCTCTAGACTCAAACCAGTCCATAGTATGCTGGGTATTAAAAACCTGAAAGGCTTTTTTTAAGGCTTTATTCCCTCTGGGATAGGCTTTGACCAATTCTTTGATAGAAGTACAGCCATTCGTGACATTACAACGCCCACCACCAGATACTTTTACTTTTGAAAGTAATTTTCTGGATTTTTCCAAAATAGTAACCTGCGCATTGGGATAATTTTCTTTGGCAGCAATGGCAGCAAAAAAACCTGCTGCGCCTCCTCCTATAATAGCAACCTTCATCGAATATACTTCTATTTTGAACCGACCTAAAAAAACTTCTGTTTAAAGCTCTGCAAAAGTCGATAAAAAAGCGTTCTTTTTATAAGAAATGGTCAATTTGATTTAAGAAATAGCATTTTGAACCTCTTTTTTTAGGGTATTTGAGAGATAAGGTTGGTATTTTATTGGGCTAAAAGGTGTCGGAGCGATGCTCCTTTTAACTTTTGGTTATTGGTTACAAATAGTAACAGGGCGATGCCCTTTTTAGGAGCATTCGCTCCAAAACCATTTGAAGTATAATCATCAGAATAGAAATAAGAAGCATCGCTTCGTCCCCTTTTTTTCATTACGTTCCTCTCTACGTTCGTTGATAGAACTCCCAAGTGAATTGGGAATTTGCAACTTATGAGAATTTCGCTGAACGTTGAAGGGCGTTTATTACGGCACAAAATTATAAAAAAATAAAAAGAAATAATTATTTGATATTCTTTGCTAAAATGGATTTGATTTCTTTTGTTTTGATAATGAATGTTTTATAGTAGTCTTGTTGCAAAGTAGGTGCAAAAATCAGGGTATTCTTTTGGTAGATTGCAACATTATATCTACATTCGTTGTTATGAACATTGATTAATATATTCGATTCCAAGTCCTTACTTTTAGAGCTAATCTTTAGATTTAAAAAGAGGACTTAGAAAATACAAAAAACTTTTAAAATGGCACTCGAATTCACAGATAGCAACTTCGAAGATAAAGTATTAAATTCAGGAAGTGTAACAGTAGTTGACTTTTGGGCACAATGGTGTGGCCCATGTAGAGCTATTGCTCCAATCATTGAAGAATTAGCAGATGAGTATGCTGGATCAGCTTTGATCGGGAAAGTAGATGTTGATGCAAATCAAGAACTAGCAATGCAATATAGCATCCGTTCAATTCCTACTATTTTGATCTTAAAAGATGGTGAAGTAGTTGAAAAACATGTAGGCGCAATTACTAAGCCTGCTTTACAAGCTAAAATAAACAAGCATTTAGCATAAACGTTTGATGCGTTGAAAAAATACAAAAGCGATAAAAACCTAGTTTTTATCGCTTTTTTTATTTGCTTCTTACCCTGTAGCCTTCTTATTCAAGGATTTGGAATGTTTTTAGTATACCTGTAAGATGTTAAAAAATCAAAACAAGCTATAAATAAACAGCTATGAAAATAAGTATTACGTTTCTATTTTTAATCCTTCCTTTTATTGGATTGTTTGCACAGAATGCAACGCCATTGTCTGAGGCGGAATTTGAAGTACATCGTGCAGCAATTGAAGGACAATCCTTTGATAGCAAACGCTTGATAAAAGCCAAAGAATTATCAGATGCACAGTATTTACAGGTTGGTCAAATTGAAGCCATTCTAAAAGGCTTTTCTTTGGAAGGTAATAAGCTAGCGTATGCTAAATATGCTTATTCTACGACATTGGATGCTGAAAATTTTCCTGATTTAATAGCTTTGTTTCGCTTGAGTACTTCTAAAGAGGATTTAAAGAATTTTTTGTCTAAACGAGCACTTCCTGTTGTACCAAAAGTAGCCGAAAAAGAGCTTGTAGTGGAAGAAGAGGTTACCATAGTAACAGAAGAATTGGTCGAAACAACATCGACTACCGTAAAAGTTAGAACAGGTCCAAGTCCAATGGACGATCCATCTTTTAATGCAGCGAAAAGAGCCGTTAGTGAAGAGTCTTTTGAAAGCGCTAAATTGCGTCGAGTAAAACAAATTAGTGATGCTAACTATTTGTTATCTAGTCAAGTAAAAGAGCTTTTGGATTTGTTGAGCTTTGAAAGCTCCAAATTAGAGTATGCGAAACATGCCTACGACAAAACCTACGATCAGGCAAATTACGATGTTGTCAAAGAAGGTTTAAGACATTCTAAAAGTAAGGAAACAATAACGGCTTTCTTGAAGAACAAACCAGTACAGGAATATGAAGTGGAGGAAGAGGTTGTTATAACAGAAATGACACCAACCAATACCAATACCACGACTACAGTAGTAAGCACCACAACTGCTCCAACAGCGATGTCTAATGGTAATTTTATCAACGCTAAAACTAAAATTATTAGTCAAACTTCAGATGCTAAAAAATTGGAAGAAGCGAAGGCGATGACAGATAAAAATAACTTATCAACAGAACAAGTAAAAGTAATTGTAGAAATCTTTTTGTTTGAGGAAAATCGGTTTAAATATGCGAAACACGCCTATCCTAAGACCGTAGATCAAGATAATTATGGGCTTGTTGTAGAAGCTTTAGAAAAGGATAATCATAAGTTGTTGCAAGATTATATTAAAAATATAGACAAGGCTGCTACCGAAAATACGTTGGCAACGGGACCAAGTGAGTTGTCTTCAGAAGACTTTGAAGCCTTGAAAAAGAAGTTGAAAGGCTTGGCTTTGGAAAGTCACCGATTCGAGCGTGCAAAGACAATTGTTGATCGTTCTAAGGTGAGTGCCATGCAAGTAAAGCAAATTAATGAGTTGTTTGAATTGGAAGAAACTCGCCTAGAGTTTGCTCAATATGCGTATACCAAAACCTTGAATCCTGAAGATTACGAAATCGTGCGTGATTCGCTGAATAAAAGTACTAGTAAATATACGTTAGATCGTTTTATTAAGGAAAAAACAAAATAAGGTTTCCTGTTTAGAGAAATAGAGCAATAGAGAAATATGAAATGGGGGGCTACTAAAAGTAGTCCCTCATTTTTTTTGGCACAGAATGCTTCCGTTTTGTACTAGCTTCAATTATTCCCATCGATTTAGAACTTTGTACCCTATTTTTTTTGTAATATTGTAAGAATTAATACTTCGTGGAGTTTTTAGTTTTTTTGCAAAAAACATAAAAACACATCTTGCATTAGATTGATTATTAGCTAATTAGTGCTTTGGGTGCATGAAAGTCATCTGGCTAATAATTAATCTAATACGATTTCTACACAAAGTATAGAAGACTAGAAACTAGCAAAATAAACGGATTTGTGAATAGATTAAAATAAGATGGACGAAAATAAAATTGAGATAGAAAATTTAAGAGAAGATTATAATTTAGCTATTTTAGAGGAGTCGGATGTTTTTGAATCTCCCATCCGTCAATTCCAAAAATGGTTTAAGGACGCACACGCTGCCAAAGCAGGGGAGCCTAATGTCATGACCTTGGCAACAGCAACCAAGGAAGGTGTGCCTTCTGCTCGAATTGTTTTACTGAAAGGGGTGAGCGAAGAAGGTTTTCGTTTTTACACCAATTATGAAAGTAATAAAGGGCAAGAATTAAAAGAAAATCCTAATGTATCTTTGGTCTTCTTTTGGGAGGCACTGCAACGACAGGTTCGAATACAGGGCACGGCTTATCCATTAACGGAAGCGCAATCGACTGAATATTTTCAAAGCCGTCCCAAAGGAAGTCAAATTGGAGCTTGGGCTTCTCCTCAAAGTCAAATTTTGAACGATCGAAATTTATTGGAAAAGAATGTAGCTCAATTAGTAGAAAAATATGCTGAGGAGGATAAACTGCCTAAACCACCACACTGGGGCGGTTATATCGTAAAACCCTATAAAATAGAGTTTTGGCAAGGTAGAAGTAGTCGCCTACACGATCGGTTATTGTACACTTTAGTAGACTTGGATCCTATCAAATGGACCATAGAACGTTTAGCACCATAATTCGTTTTCATGAAATTTAAAATTGAGATGTTGATCGATTTTATTGTACGAAGTTACAGTAAAAGAAATCTTTGGATATTGTTTGTAGGAACCTGTATTTGTGCCATAGGAATGGCTATAGCAGCACTTGTTATTGGAGTTGGTCAAGCTATTGATGGAGCTGGTGTCAGCATACAGTTATTGGATACCATGCTTAATTACTCTGCTGAAGAAGCGTATCAACAGATCAATGCTTATGGTGAAAATGGACGAACAATTTGTGTGCTAAGTACCTTGATTTTGGACAGCCTATTTCCTTTATTGTATGGAGCTTTTATAAGTTTAATCTTAGTGTTCTTATTCCAAAAAACAAAATATAGACTATTTATTCTGTTGCCATTGTTGGTTATTTTGACAGATTATATAGAAAATACACACATTGCCATCTTATTGATTAATTTCCCTGAGCGATTGCCAAATGTTGTGTATTTGGTCAATTTTATAAGCTTAGGCAAATGGGCTTTATTAGGGCTTACTTTAATGGCAATTAGCTTTGGGTTTTTCTTGCGGAATCGAAAGAATTTTTTCCTAGAAGTGGAACGTCGGAGAACGAATTTTTATGAGAAAGATTAGAGGCTGGTCAAAATGTCCTTACTCTTTGATCACTTTTATGGCTGGAGGAACATAAATAGTGTAAACGACACTTTCTGCACAGGTTTTTCCCTTTACCAAAATAATATTTTTATCTTTTTTTACTTCTAAGTACAAGGTACGAGTGGATTCGTCTTTTGTTTGTATAAGTTTGTAACGCCCATTCTTAATAACAAAATCTAAGAGCGCTTCATTGGGGACAGATAATTTGATCGCTGTTTCAACCAAAATTCGAGTTCCTTTGGTTTCCTTTAATTCTAATTTAGCGTCCCCTACATCAATCCGAACAATTTCTGTATTGTTGGCTATAATTGTCTGATAAGTTTTTTTGCTGACTTGAGCTAGACAAAAATGGCTAAGAAATAAGCAAAGGAGACTTGTAAATACCAGTTTACTAGTATAAGAGGATTGATTCATAATGTACAACTAATAGAATTAAAACAGCTATATAAGCATGTTCAGGAGAATTTAAGTTCTATTTTTAGGGACTTTTTTTAAAGAAAAGTGGGGACACACTGAACGTTAAATATTTATTTAACTCTAATATAGTTCTTTTGTTCTGATAAAACAAACAAAAGCCTACTAAGCTGAGGAATAGAATAATCCTTTTAATGGTATAATGTACTATAACTAGGCCCCAAAAAAAAGGTGGCAGCCGCTCTTACCTTGCGACTGCCATGCTCTAGACAGGACTCGAACCTGTAATCTATTTCTAATTTGTTCTTCAGACAAACGCCTTTACCAATTTGGCCACGAGAGCGAACCTGAAATTCTTAGGACTATTATTCTCCTTTATGAACAGAAACCCTTGCTCTGCCACTGAGCTACCGTTCCTATTAAGTTTTTTGAAGATGAATGAAACACAAAAACAAATTGTTTTGTATGAAATTCATTGGTGGAACAGACAAGAATCGAACTTGTGCACTAGGCTTTGAAGAGATATAACTTCAAAAGAAAGTGTTAAACTATAAAGCTGCAGAGCGAAAGACTAAAACTGATTAACCGAATCATGAACCATTGTCTGAATCACATGATTTCGATTGTAATAACAATTCATCTAAAGCTGAGGCTAGCTCTGTTATTGCTACGCCGCAAAGCGGCGGTCAATGCCTTGATTAAATTTAATTTGAAAATGACTTGATTTTCAAATTATAAGATATCCTTATGGATAAATTCAAATACTTTTTTAGCCAATTTAATGTTTTTAACGTCTACGTTATTGGCTTTTGAACGAGCGACTTTCGTTGCTTCCAAAAGCTGATTCACGCGTTGTACCATTTCATTTTTTTGTGCCAAAGGGATGCGTCCAGACGTATAGACGGTTTCGTATTTTCCCACTTGAAAATCCAAGTATAGTAATTCTGTTTGGGCAGGATGCTCTTTTGTCGCTTCGTACTTAACAATTACTTTTGGACGTTTGACAGAACGGAATTTTACTTCTTCTTCTGTTCTATAGATGCCTTGTTGCGTATCTAATTGCCATTTTTTGGTTGTTTCCAAAATAGGAATTTGAGCATAAAGGTCTTTTAGTTTATTTAAATGACTTTCTAATGCTAATAATGAAGTTGCAGAGAAAGTACCTAATTTAGTATCTCCAACGACTAATTCCGCACGTGCGACACCAGAAGCATTGGTTTCTTCTTTAGAAAGATGAGCATCAATTCCTTTTGAAATCAATTCAATGGCTTCTTCCAAACTTGCTTTGACTGTTGTGACAATTTCTTTGCGCTCGTCAGGAATTTGCTCTGAATTTTCCTCCATAGAAACATAACGCTTGGTCATGCCGTCAAAATGAGGGGCTTTCTTTTCAAATAATTTTTTGGTCTCGCCAATTGCTTGGTTTCCTTTATTTTTTCGGTCTTGCTCTAGGGCAAGCAATTCATGTAATTTATTTGCCATGATATAGGATTAATTTTAAGGGTTCTTTTTTTTTGATAATAATGAGTAAGATGAATTGGTGGGTTACTCATTGATTCGAGAGGTTAAACTCTAAAAATTAGAAAATAATTCATTTCAAGGAAAAAAAAAATGAATTATTATTTTCGTTTATTAATAATTCGTGTTGATTTTTACGATTTATTCGTGGGGTATTTAAACTTAGAACTAAGCTGTTTGCTAGGGCGTTCTATCCATTTGTAGAGTATCCAAGCAGCGAAAACACTGAGGGCATATCCTAGAAGAATAACGATGAATTTTTGGTAGGGAAGTCGATAAATATGGGATAAAAAATTGACCAAAGCTTGTCCAATAATCAAGTGAATTAAATACAAGGAATAAGATATTTTTCCTAGCCAATTGCTGTATTTAGGATTGTAATTGGGAAAATAATGCACCATACTCAAGGTGAAAATTGCCACACATAAATTAGGCAAATCTAGATGATAATAAATCAAGCCAAAAGAGAGCAAAGTAACCAGGGCATATTCCTTAAAAGAAATGATTTTATATTGTTGTAATACATAAATAATTCCAACCAAAAATAGCGGCAACCAACGGAAAATCAAGGCTTTTTCATTACTAATAAAAGAGGCGCCCAATACTAAACTATACATCAACAATCGACGACTGAATAAAGCCTGTTTGAATCCAATAAAAGCAAGACTTAGAAATAAATAAAATTGAAACTCAACTGCCAAAGACCAATAAATAGGATTGATCCATTCTTGCCCCTCTACAAATGGAATTAAATAGCCTAAATGCAACAAAAAATTAACACCAGAAAACGCTACAACACCAGAATGCCGATAGGTTTGAAAGATCAAATAAGCACTTGCTAATAGCAAGGAAAATAAGTAAGGCGGCTCTAATCGCACCAATCGTTTGAGCATAAAAGTAGACCAATGCTTGAGTTGGTACTCCTTTTTGAACATCGCTAAAGGCAATACAATTCCAGAGATGACAAAAAATAAAGGAACGCCATATTGAGCATAATAAAAAAGAGTTCTTACCCAGACCGCTTCTACATAATTGGCGGTACTTAATACAAAATGATAGAAGCATATAGCGGTGGCAGCCAATCCACGAAGGCTATTGATAACAGGCAAATAGGTCTTTGGTGCAAGCATTTATGGGCTTTGTTTTTCGACTAAGTGAGGGCTTAATTAGCTTCATTTGTGGTGGCTTTTAAGGCTTCATTCGCTTCGTTTTTAGGTCGTTTAGAAACTAAAAAGACCCCTGCGAAAATTAGAATTCCAGCTAAGAACATCATAAATGTAATTTTATCTTTTCCTGCCGCAACGGCTATGATACTAGCTAACAAAGGCTGTAAATAAATGTAGGTACTCGAAACGGATGCTTTTACAACAGACAGGGCAGATCCATTGAGTAGGTAAGCCAAATAGGTGACAAAAAACAAGACAAAACCAATGCTCCAAATAATAGAGGTGGGTAAGGCTTGAAAATCAACTTCCATCATCTGATTCCATCCAAAAGGGAATACATAAATGGTCCCAAAGAGAAAGACCCATTTCAGGGTGGTAATAGGAGAGTATTTGGACATCAAGGGCTTTACTAAAACTAAATAAATAGCATAAAAAGCAGCATTGATACCAATAAAAATATTACCTAACATTGGGTTGGGCGCATCGGGAATGGCTGCACCATTATTTAAAATAAGCAAGGTGGCGCCAGATAAACCCAAGACGATACCTCCACCTTTCAGACCCGTTAGTTTTTCTTTGAAAACGAGCATGGAAAGCAGCAGCACTAAAATAGGCGTGGTTAACATAATCAAAGCGCCATTAATAGGCGTGGTCAAATTAAGCCCATAAAAAAAGCACAATTGATTGCCTGCAACGCCACAAACACCACAAATAGCAAACCGCCAAATATCTTTTCGATCAATGCTTTCTCTCACAAAAAAGAAATGTGTCATCCAAAATAAACTAGTTGCTGCCAAAACACGCATCATAATAAAACCAAAAGGTTGAACATAAGGTGTTGTGCCTGACATGACAGGTTTGGCAATCGTGAAATTGGCAGCGTAAATCAAGGCAACAAAGAACATAGCAATATGCGCTAAAATTAATTTCTTGTTCATGCGAATAGCAATAATTGAGACGGTTGTAAAATAGCTGTTTTAGTGCTGCAAGATTAGACAAAATATTTAGGATCTTTTACCTTTTTGCTGAAATTTTAATTTGAAAATGTATGATTGTAATGGGTTATTGTGAAGTTGTTTAGAATTAAGTAATCATTAAATGTGTATCCTGTTTTTTAGTATGCTGTTGAGTGATTTATTGAAAGACAATGCGCCTTAGTTGAAATAGGAGCATAGCTTCGTCCCATTCACAGGTTATCAAGATAAGAAGAGAAGAGAGGTGTCATTTTGTATTTCGATGATTTTGTTTCTCTGACAAATGGTGTCGGAGCGATGCTCCTTTTTCCTTTTTTTAGAAGTGGTGTCAGGGCGGTGCCCTTAGAGATGGTGTCAGGGCGATGCCCTTAGAGATGGTGTCAGGGCGATGCCCTTAGAGATGGTGTCAGGGCGATGCCCTTTTTAAGAATGTTAGACTTAGTTCTAAAGAAAATATTATTAAAAATCGTTCATTCTAAACAACTTCTGTGATTAAGAGAAAGCTATAAGAAGTTTGAATTTTAATGAAAAAAACATTTGTTTTTTGTGACTCTATATTTGCAGGGTGTTTTTATTTAATTTTTGTAGTGTATATGTGACGAGATGTATTATATTGTAGTAATTTATGAAAAATGAATAGCAGACTAAAGGGATACACACAAATATTAAACCTGTTCTACTTTCATTGAAAACACTATTTAGAGAACGTAAACTATTACCCAAATAAAAGAAATAAAAAACATGATGGCAGTAAAAAAAATCTACGCTTTATTAGTTGGTATTAACAAATACCTAAGTCCTAATATTTCTAACTTAGACGGAACTCAAAAAGATTTAGGAGATGTGCAAGAGTACATCCAATCTAACTACAATGGATTTGAAAAGGAGGTAGAGGTTCTTAAAGATGAAGATGCAACAAGAGCGAATATTATCAAATCTTTTGAGCAACATCTTGGAGCCGCTCAAGAAGGCGATATCGTCTTGTTTTATTATTCAGGACATGGTTCTTGGGGCAAAACCAATGAAGCTTTTTTTAAATTTGATCCAGATGAGCGAGAAGAAGGTTTAGTTTGTCATGATAGCCGTGTTGATAATCAGTTTGATTTAGCGGATAAAGAAATAGCGGTATTATTGAATTATGTGGCTCGGAATAATGCAGAAGTTGTCTTATTAATAGATAGTTGTCACTCTGGTTCTGTGACAAGAGATTCTGATACAAGAACTAGAATGACGGGGAGTGGTAATCAAGTTAGAGCTTTATCGGATTACCTTTATGATTCTACCTTAACAGAACATCAAACTTATTATACCGATTTAGCAGCACAAAATGGGGGTGAAATTTCTGAAATTCCAATGTCAAGGCATTTACTGATGTCTGCTTGTAGTGAGAAGGAATTGGCTAGAGAAACCAAAGATGGTGGATGGTTTACACAATCCTTATTATCAGTATTAAAAGAGAATGAATCCCTGTCTTATTTTCAGGTATATACTCAAGTGTTTTCGGAAATTTCTCAGAAACATGAAAAGCAAACCCCTCAATTGGAGGCTTATGGTTTGTTTAATGCCAATAATGTGTTCCTTACAGGGGAAAAGAGCTTAACAAAAAGCACAAGATTTAGAATTGGTAAATCAGAGAAAACAAATTCTTTTAGAGTAGATTTTGGTGCTCAAACGGGTTTTCCATTAGATATTAGCCGAGCGATCAATTTTAATATTTACGAGACCAAAGATTCTGATAAAGTTCTGGGTGTTGGGCAAGTAAACTCGATTGGCTTGGTTGATAGTGAAATCAGAATGAGAGTTGCTTCTAGAGAAACTGTTTTTTGGGGGGAGATATTGGATTATGCAGTGGTCCCAACTACTATTTGTTTTGAAGGAGAGCAAGAGGATTTGGATTTGTTGAACGAAGGTTTGAAAAAAAGAAGTATACAGCAAGTTGTTTTTGTAACCAATGATTTAGTTTGTCCATTTGTCATGGCATGGGATAACAAGGATGCTTGTTATCGCTTATCAGAAAGACAACAGGAAGCCGTATGGAATCCAACGACTGAAAAATACGACACAAAATCCTTTAATCGTCCTGTGTTTATTCTCGAAATGGGAAAGAATGA
>CALDEP010000492.1 GCA_937942475.1 uncultured Aureispira sp. | reverse complement strand
GCAGGAATAATTAAGGCATCAACACCTTCCGATTTCATAGCAACACGCAAGGCTGCTAAACGTTCTTTTATGGTCATTTTATTCTCTATTTTGGTTGTTTCTGTTAATAATTCTTAGGAAACTGTTCTTTTCTATAGTAATGTATAAGTGAAATTAAATTCAATGACTAATGTAGTTACATTACTAGAATAAAAGTAAAAAACAAGGTCAAATTATTTTCAAAAATAAGGTTTAAGGCATCAATTAGGATCTCTTTTACTTTGGGAACATTTACTTTGTGGTCAGAATGATTTATCTTAGAGATAGAAGACATTCAATACCTAACAAAGTCATTCCTATGAAATTAATATTTAGTTGCCTATTCTTATTGATTAGCAGTTGGTTTACTATTAGTTTGGCACAAACGGAAACAACACTCAAAGCGTATTATTTTCCTTATCAAAATTTATTTGAACCTGTTGTTTATAAATATGTCAATACAGAAAACCCGAATGATATTTTCTACTGCTTTATGAAAACTAAAGTGGTAAATAAAGATACCCTAATCGAAAGCAATGTCTTTGACCAAGCTTTTTACGAAGTAAGTACTGGTATAGAGGTTGTAAAGCCTCAAGGCACAGAACTCAAGACGTATACGATTTACATTACAGGTATTCTCACCCCTACTCGCCCAATTCACAAAGATATCTTTCGTTGGCAACAAAGCAAGCAAGATAAAATCAAATGGTCCGCTCGTTACACAAGTCAATTTGGAGAAGAAAGCATCCGAAAAATGCGAGAATATCTAGGAGAAAGTGCCCCTTATCGCTTTCAGAAAGAAACCTATCCAAGTATTACGTTCAAGGATACTTACCGCCATAGCATCAAGGCAGGTGATCATATTGAAACCACCGATTTTGATCAAGAAGCCGTCTATTGCAAAGGAATAGGTTTGGTAGATTATCAACGTGAAATGGAAAATGGTGTAAAGTTTCATTATAAACTAGAAAAAATCATGTCTAATGAAGCTTGGGAAAGCCTCAAAAAACAGCCCTACTCTCCGCCAGGAACCATTAAACGAATTTAAGCACCTCATAAATTAATCATGCAAGACTTAGAACAACTTAAATTTCCTATTGGAGTATTTGCTCCTCCTGAATCTATTACTACTAAGACCATAGAGCAATGGATTGCAAGTATAGATGCTTTTCCTAGTGCTGTCGAAGCCTTGACAAAAAACCTAAACAGATCGCAACGAAATTGGAAATATCGCCCAGCAGGTTGGAGCATCAAACAAGTTGTTCATCACTGTGCCGATAGCCACATGAATAGTTTGATTCGTTTCAAATTGGCGCTGACGGAAGATAGTCCTAACATTCGCCCTTATTGGGAAGATCGTTGGGCAGAATTGCCCGATTCTTTAGATGATAATTTAGCACCTTCTTTGTTGTTACTAAAAGGCTTGCATCAAAAATGGGTCTTTTTGTTACAACAATTGTCTCCGCAAGAATTGGAACGAGAATTTGT
This sequence comes from uncultured Aureispira sp., assembly GCA_937942475.1. Classification (GTDB taxonomy): domain Bacteria; phylum Bacteroidota; class Bacteroidia; order Chitinophagales; family Saprospiraceae; genus Aureispira. The sequence continues at coordinate 12,985 of CALDEP010000492.1, read as the reverse complement.
CCATCCAGAACATGGCAAACGCTTTTCTCTGAAGGAGAACATTGGTGTTTATGCTTGGCATTGTGACCATCATTTGGCGCATATTGAACAAGCTATTAAGGCTAGGGGGATTTATAATTAAAATTGTTTTACAAAAAAACACCAGCAGCATGCAACACAAAAAGCTAAGTCAAAAAATCTGGATCATCGAAGACTTTCTATCAGAAAAAGAATGTGAAGATTTAATCTTTTTTAGTGAAACAAGAGGCTTTGACGAAGCAGAAGTAAGCTTGTCCGCTGGCTCTAAAATGATGAAGGGGGTTCGCAATAATTATCGCTTGATTTATGAAGACAAGGAATTGGCTCAAAATCTTTGGGATAAATTAGCGCCTTTTTGTCCTGCTCAACTCGACGAAGCGCAAGCTTTGGGCTTAAACGAACGCTTTCGTTTTTATCGTTACGAAGAAGGGCAACGCTTTAAGCGACACATTGATGGGCGATTTCAGCGGAACGACCAAGAAGAAAGTCGCATTACATTTATGATTTACTTAAACGATGACTTTCTTGGTGGAGAAACAAAATTTGATGATCTTAGCGTCCAAGCCAAAACAGGTACCGCACTCTGTTTTATACACGAACAAAAACACGAAGGGATGCCTATTTTAAGTCATGTAAAATATGTCCTCAGAAGTGATGTTATTTATAAAAAGTAAACCATTATGAATAAAGAGATTATCCAAAAACGTAGAGATAATTTAGAGCAATTTTCTAAAGAAAGCTATCCTGTAATTATTGATTTTGCAGAACGATTGGAGCATAAAGATCCTTCTTCGATCCTTTTAGACCAAGAAGCAATGAGCCTTTTTGTAGGAACGGTGGCAGAGTTTATGAGAGCAGAGCCTGTTGATGAAGAAACAGGTTTGTGGGTTTCAGTTCGTATTGGTTATTTGATTGGAGAGTATTTAATTCAAAAATACGAAGGGCATTGGGGCGTTAATTTAAACGAACGTTCGCCACAATATGGGCACTATGTTATTTTTGCCCTTTCGCCAAAAGACAAGGAAAGAGCGTTTCCTGTAGATCCTTTTGAGGCGGCTAATGAGTTTGTCAATCAAGCACCAGATAGAGATTTGATTTCTCTGATTGACGAGATTGAAGCCATGATTCAGTAGAAAAATTTAAGAAATTGAAGAGGTGCCAATTTGAAGATTAGTTTAATGATTTCATCTTCAAATTGACACCTTTTCAAATCTAGTTATTATTTGATAACGCCCAGTTCTTTACCTACTTTGGTAAACGCTGCCACTGCTTTTTCTAAGTGATGGCGATCGTGTCCTGCTGATATTTGAACTCGAATTCTTGCTTTGTCTTTAGGCACAACAGGATAATAAAATCCAATCACATAAATACCTTCCGCCAATAACTTTTCTGCCATTTGTTGTGACAAAACAGCATCGTACAACATAATTGGAACAATCGGATGATCGCCAGGAATAATATCAAATCCAGCTGCGGTCATTTGTTCACGGAAATAAATGGTATTTTCCTCTAATTTATCTCTTAAAGCCGTGCTTTTTGTCAAAATATCCAAGACCTTAATAGAAGCCCCAACAATAGAAGGTGCTACGGTATTAGAAAATAAATAAGGACGAGAACGTTGGCGCAACATATCAACAATCTCTTTGCGAGCTGCTGTAAATCCACCAGATGCACCACCCAAAGCTTTTCCTAATGTTCCTGTGATAATATCAACACGTCCCATTACACCTCTGTACTCATGTACGCCACGCCCTGTTTTACCCAAAAATCCTGTAGAATGACACTCGTCAATCATTACCATGGCATCGTATTTATCTGCCAAATCACAGATTTTATCCAATTGAGCAATCGTGCCATCCATAGAAAAAGAACCATCGGTTACAATCAAACGACGACGAGCGCCTTGCGCTGCCTTTAGTTGTTCTTCCAAATCCGCCATATCATTGTGCTTATAACGGAAACGTGCCGCTTTGCACAAACGAATGCCATCAATGATAGAAGCATGATTTAAGGTATCAGAGATAATCGCGTCTTCTTTGTGCAAAATGGGTTCAAAAACACCTCCATTTGCATCAAAAGCAGCTGCATAAAGAATAGAAGCTTCCATTCCCAAAAAATCTGCAATTTTTTGCTCTAATTCTTTGTGAATATCTTGCGTTCCACAAATGAAACGAACAGAAGACATTCCATAACCATGTGTATCAATTGCCGCCTTAGCCGCTTCAATAACAGCAGGATGAGAAGACAAACCTAAATAATTGTTGGCACAAAAATTAACCACTTCTGCTCCTGTATCTGTTTTGATATCTGCGGCTTGAGGCGTCGTAATAACACGCTCCTCTTTATAAAGCCCAGCATCTCTTATCTCTTGTATTTCTGCTGCTAGAGCATCTTGAACATTCTTAAACATAGTGTATTTTTTATCGTTTTTATTGCTTTAAAAGTCCTATTTCAAAAGGGAACTTTACAGAAACATTTTCTCATCATATTCTGAAGATCCATCTGCCTTAATTCGCTTTAGATTAACAAGCATATCCTCTACCATTGTCGGTAAATCATATTCTTCTTGCCATCCCCAATCGTTACGAGCATAAGTATCGTCCATATTTTCTACCCAAGATTCTGCAATCTTTTGGCGAAAATCTGGTTTGTACGTAATTTGAAAATCAGGAATATGCTTGGTAATTTCTGTTGCTAGTTCTTCTGCCGAAAAACTCATCGCACGAACATTATAACCATAATGCATCGAAATCTTCTCCAATGGCGCATTCATCAATTCAATCGTAGCACGAATGGCATCAGGCATGTACATCATTGGTAGATAAGTGTCTGGCTCCAAGAAACATTCATACGATTCTCCAATTACGGCTTTGTGAAAAATATCCACCGCATAATCAGTTGTTCCTCCACCTGGCAACGATTGGTAACTAATCAATCCAGGATAACGCAAAGAACGCACGTCTAAATTAAATTTCTTAAAATAATATTGAGCTAGATGCTCCCCGACTTCTTTTGTAATTCCATACATGGTTTCGGGCTGCAATACGGTAAATTGTGGCGTTGCTTTTTTGGGTGTTTGCCCTCCAAAAACAGCAATGGAACTAGGAAAATAGATCTTATCTAAATTCTCTTGGCGTCCAACTTCCAACACATTAAACAAACCATTCATGTTCACATCCCAAGTCTGGCGAGGATTTTGCTCTCCTTTGGCTGAGAGCAATGCGGCAAGATGGTATATTTGGGTAATCTTATGTTTTTTTACAATGGCTAGCAAACGCTCTCCGTCCAAGATATTCAACTTTTCAAAATGACCAATTACACTTGTTCTTGGTGGGTTGATATCTGATGTGATAACATTTGCAATTCCATAAGTATCTCTTAGAGCATGGCTCAATACAGTGCCAATCTGCCCTTCTGAGCCGATTACCAAAATTTTATCTGCACTCATTACTAGTAGTAGTTTTGTATTTTTAGATAAAGTAGTTTTGTACTTGATTTTTGGTTTTTTAAATATCTACTTTTTTAGCTAAATATCTTGTATTTTTGTACGAAAAGATGTTCGAAAATTGCAGAAGTGCCTTTTTTTTACAAACTATGACTTACTTTTGTTCTTTAATCGTTTCGACTTGATTAAAATGGAGCTGAGATTATTACTTATATTTAGTGATAATAAAATAGAACTTATTCTTATGAAATACATTTATAGTATCTTATTTATTTTTCTTTTTGTTGCGAATACGATAGCGTGTAGTGCTGCTTACCAGTACAGCTTGTTTCCTTTGGGAAGCTCAGCAGGGCAATTGATTTTTTTAGAAGTAGAATTAGATCGTTACCTTTTAAATCCCAGCAATCAAATGATGCAAATGGGCGGAGGGCGTCCTTTTGATAATACACCTGCTATAGAAGTACGTTGGAAAGGATCGCTCAAAATTTTCACCTATCAAATGGGACAAATGATTCTAGAGCGTGATTTAGGGTTTATAGATATTTTAGATGCTGATTATGAAGAAGCCCTTTTGCCTTATTTTCAAAAAGCTTACGAAGCAGCGAGTGCTTTACCAATGTTTGAAGACGCTGTCTTAGAAAATGTGGGCTATTGTCATCACGATAGAAGTTGCACGTTTATGGAATTAACGATAGATGCTGAAAACGTCCAATTCTACGCCTCCTCTAATGAAGAAGGGTATGAAGACAAAAAATGTCCCATTTCTTTTGCCGAAAAAACCTTATTAAAAGTAGAAAATCAAACGAAAATTAAGTTTACCGATTTTGATAACATCGAAAAAGAATTTCAAGTAGATTTCTTTCGACTTTGGAGTCCTCAAACAGTTCGTCGTTATACAGTTGGTGGTCAGACAGTACAAGTATTTACGATTGGTCGTGGTGACAAGAGTAGATATACAGAGACCAAGGAGACAGAATGGAAAACACCTGTATTAGAAACAATTGGTCATTACATACAAGGAAAAGACGTTGTTTTTCATGGGCAACGATTTGACTTTTTCCAAGTTTTGTAACTTAATTTTATAGCAACTATTTAATAAAACATACTTTTTACTTAGAAGTAAATACAACAAGCTTATAAAGGGCATAGCCCTGACACCATCTCTAAAAGGGCATAGCCCTGACACCATCTCTAAGGGCATAGCCCTGGCACCATCTGTCCGAGAAAAACCATCAGAATACAAAAAGGACGCTCTTTACTCTTTAATCACATGTTGTGTTGTGATCACCTTTCCTTTTTCATCTTTGAATACCAGCCAATATTTCCCAGTATTAAACGCACTAATATCAAGTTGTTGATTGGTCGCTTTTATTAAAAAAGTTCGCCCTAATTCATCTACCAGTTCTACTTGGTCAAACTTTAGCTCCTCTGGCAAATAAATCAGAGCAGTAGTAGGATTCGGGTAAATTGGAGTCATTTTAGCCTCTAATTGAAGCGATTGAACAGAAGTTGTTGGACTAAAAGAATCATAAATAACGTAATATTGATCGTTAGATTGTTGGCTGGTAAAACCAGATACAATAAAACGTCCATCGTCTCGCACTTGGATATCAATGCCCATATCAAAAGAAGTGCCACCATAATACCGTTCGTTTACAATTCCTGCTACAGAATCTATCTCCATCACAATTAAATCGGTTCCTTGTGCTGCATTATTATAAACGTAACCTGTGATAAAAATTTCATTCAGCGACTTGACGACCAAATCAAAAATAGCATCGCCATTATTCGTTTTTGGAATCGTTCCTTGCCAAATTAAATTCCCTTGTAAATCTGTTCGAATTAAGTACAAATCAAAAGCCGCTGAGGTTGCTGTTCCCATTTCTCCAACTATAATTAGTTGATCGTCGTGAATAAGGGCTTGTTTACAACCACCATTATAAGGATTCACAACCGTTGTATCCCAAAGCATATTCCCTAAAGGATCGCAACCAATGAGGGCGACGTTATAGTTTCCAGCAGGTTGCAATTGATCTCCTACCAAAATATATCCTCCCGAAGGCTTTTCTACAGCAACCATTCCTATGTCGTTTGTTCCCAAATCATGTATTTGCATCCAATCGAAATTAGATCTATCATCGAACTTAGCGATCAGAAAATCATTGCCTACCTGATTAGGAAGAGAAGCAAATCCAGATACAACAAAACCATTGTCTTGTGTTGGTTTGATGTCAAAAAACTGTTCTGTTTGCCCCACTTGCCCATAGGTTTGAAACGATTCAGAAACACCTGCTGTATCGACCACCAAAATAAAACCATCTACATTACTATTCATTCCAGAGTGCGTTTCTCCTGCTATAATAAGTTCCCCCGATTTGTAAATCATGTTGTTTGGGTAATCATTATCAGCGCCCCCAAAATGAATCAAAGGAACGATTGTATTTCCTAAGGAATCTATTCGTGTTAAGGTTACATCTGCCCCTCCATAAATCCCCACATTAGAAAAGCCTAGCACCCAAAAAGAACCATCTGGCATGGAATGCGTTGCAATTGCTTTTTCATTGACTAGTGGGTCACCAAAAACCAACTCTACTTGAGCATTAACATTAAATACCTTAACTAAAAAAAATACAACGACAACTATTTTTAGGTAATTCATATTCCTCGATTTAAGATTCATGCTATTAATTTAGAAAAAGCAAGTAGTTGCTTTTTTTCTTTTATAAAAATACGTTAATAACTTTTAAAGTTCGTTTTATCTGAAATAAAATGATTTATTTTTTATTTTAGACTTCTTTAATAAAGATTAATTTGAATTCCTTAAATTTGATCTTTATATCGTTTATAATCAAACACTAACTATCCAATGACTGATACTGACAACACTCCAATAGAAGAACAGAATCCAAATGAAGTAAAAGCAAACGTTCCTAAAAAGAAAAACAATAAAATCATCCTTATTGTTGTCTTGCTTTTGTTGGTCGTTTCTGCTGTTGGCTACTATGCTTTATCTAATAAAAAAGTAGCAGAGGAGCGAATTATCACATTAGAACAAGCATCCCACCAATCTGATAGTTTGTACAATGAATTAAAAAATGAGTTGGCAAAATACAAACAAGAGAATGAAGAGTTATATGCACAAATCGCACGAAAAGAGGCTGAATTAGAAAGCCAGTATTCTAAAATAAAGCGTTTGATTCAACAAGCCACGAAAGATAAAGCGGCACGTCGAAAAATTCAACTCAAGCTTAAAAACCTTGATCTAGAACTAGAAAACATGCGTGTGTATGTTGACGAACAAACACTTGACTTAAATGAACTGCGAGCAGAAAATCGTCGATTAAAAAAGGAAAAGGAATTATTGGATAAGAAATATGCCGAAGAATTAGAAGAACGAAAACGCTTAGCCTTAGCAGGAGAAGACTTGCAAAATGTCAATGAAGAACTCAACAAAAAATTGAATACTGCCTCTGTTCTCCAAACCAATAATGTGGAGGCAAAGGGCTTGCGTCTAAAAAATAATGGCGATCGACGTGGCATCAATGTCGCCAAACGTACAGAGTTTATAGAAGTGTGCTTTGATATTGTCAAAAATGAAGTCTGCGAACCAGGTGCTAATCGTTTCTATTTGCGATTGATTAATCCTTCTGGTGCTGTTGTTAGTGATCCCAATAGAGGCTCTGGCAAACTCACTTTATTTGACGAAACGGAAGCTATTAGTTACACTACTAGTAAGATTTTTGAATACAATCCTTCTGTTAAAAACCTTTGTATGGAATGGTATGCTTATCCTAATACGCCTTTCCAAGCGGGTAGATATAGAATTGAGTTGTTCAACAAAGGGCGTAAAGTGGGAACTTATAACTTTGATACCAAATAAGAAAATCAAGTTCTATTTTCAGCCCTAAAAATACCAGCCAATAAGGCAAAAAAAAAGATTTGAAAATGAAGCATAATCTTCATTTTCAAATCTTCAAATTGTCTAATCCTCTGATTTTTCAATTAGTTCAACAGACTAAGAGCCTGTCTAAAGACCAATACCTTCATTCCCTTTTGTGCCCATCATCTTCTCCATCTCCTCTTTAAATTCATCCATCGTCTTTTTGTTATAAGATTCAGGAACAACAAAAGCATTGTCATCTAAGTTTTCTTTGATCACATCGACTGCCATCACTTTAATCAACATACCTTCTACTCTCATTTCAAAGCCCAGTGGAAAACCGTCTAAGGTTCCCAATGTTTTTTCTACTTGAGAAAGTGCTGTTGGGCGTAGCTTTTCTGTCAAAAAAACCGTCAACTTATCACTACTTCCGCCTCCCATAGAGACCTCTGCTTTGTAACAAGGGTATTTTGCTATTTTTTGCTTTTTATTTTTAAAATACTTAACCTCTACATCTTTTGTTGGAGCTTGATTTTCCCCACCAGCTTTTTTTAGTTCTTTTATAAAATCGCTGTCTTCATCAATAGAAACCGCTGTTTTTTCATAAAAGGTAGGGACATCCATCAACATGGTAAATAAGTTTTCTGTCGTATTATTAATCAACTGAAAACTTGCCATTCCTCCCATAATAGAAATATCCATCTTAGAATCTTTCCCTTTCAAGTACAAATTAATAATGGAATTATTGACAAATTGAGCCGCTTCTGGCATGCCTTCTATTTCAATCTTATACTTAATGGTTCCTTCATTAAAATTGGCAGCTTTCTTTTTTTGTGCTGTTGCAGAAGTTAACATACCCAAACACATAATTAGTACTAACAGGATGTTCATTGTTTGTTTCATAGGTATTATGTTTTCGTTGTTTAGGTAGGTGTAAATTATATTTATTGTTTCTAGGTTCAAAACCTGTAATAAGTATACTGCATTTCATCAAAAAAAGTTGACAAAACAAGCTATTTTATTAATTTCTTAACGGTTTTTTTCTATTTCTTTCTTCACAGAATCTCTTAAACCCTCTTCAGTAGTCAACTCATACTCACTAGGCACCGTTAAAGAAAAAGCACCATCACTAGGTGTTCTTGAACTTACTTTTTCTGCCATCACACGTACGGTTGTTCCTTCGTGACGCACTACAATTCCAAGAGGAAAGCCCTTCAATTCACCAATTAGATAGGTAGCAAAAGGATCTCCACTAGGTTTAATTTTATCTGTGATGTATAAAATAATATTTGCGCCAGATTCTTTGTCTTTCATCAATACTTTCTGACAAGTATATCCTGCAATTGTTTTGGTATCCTCTGTATGACGCATTGGATTTGTCGTTGCTTTTTTCATATCAGCACGAGCCTTTTCCAATTTATCCTTCTCAATCTTAAATGCTTTCTTTTGCCCCAAAACATCCATTAAGGACAAGCCTTTAGATGATTTATGATCCACAACTAGACTAACTGTATTTGTTCCTCCTGCCACTTTAGCAACGGCTTTGGTTTTGTCTCCTTTAAACGCAACTTCTAGAGAAGAACCCATAGACAAAAATGCAGCTGCTGCCACATCACTATCTACGCTAATAGAATAACTAATGTAGCCATCAGTAATGGTAGATTGTGCTTGTGTAGAAACAACACCTAAAACTATAGCAAATGTCAATATTAAAAGACGCATAAATTTATTTTTAATCGTTTGTTAACTATTTATGTGCCTAGTATTTAATAGTTGACACATTTTTAAGGCAAAACATCCCAAATTTTCGTTAAAAACTTGGGATGCTTTTTTTAATACTATATAGATAATAATAATACTTCGTGGATTTTTTATTTTTCCATAGAAAACCAAAAAAACATCCGTGCACCTGTTTGATTATCAATAGTTTAGCATCATGATCAACAAAAATACATTTCACTGATAATCAAATAGATACGATTTAGCTACGCTGAGCCTTCGGGTTCTACACGAAGTATTGTTATAAACCAAATGATCCACCCATTTCTTTCATATCCTCTTCTGTCATTTTAGTATAACCTTCAGGAATATTCGTCTTAAAGATTTTTTTAGACAACTTGTCTAAAGAAACATCTGTTGCTTCAAGTATAAACTTCATGCCATCAGCCTCCATTTCAAATCCTAGCGGAAAACCTTTCAAACCTGAAGATTTCATCATATCCATTTGTCCCAAATTAGCTGGTGTAAGCTGCTCTGTTACATAAACAATAACTGGATTTGGTGATCCTTCTACAGCAATTCTAGCTTCTTGACATTTGTACCCTGCAATTTTTTTATACGTTTTAGTATATTCAATTTCTGGTGGTTTTTGATTCACTGGTTTAGAATCCTCTGCCTTTTTATCCATAGATTCTTTATCCATCTCTAGGTACTTTTGCTTCCCCATGATATCCATCAACAATAAACCAGCCTTGTTTTTATTATCAAAACGACCATCCAATTTAATCATTCCACCCATCACATCTCCAACAACCTTTGCATTGTCTGATGTAAAAAACAAATCAAGTGTTGAGCCAGTTAGAGCCGCAGCCATTCCACCTTCACCAGTAAAGGTATATTTTACATGTGCCTCATCAATTGTTTTAGATTTCTTTTTTTGAGCAAATGCTGGTGTAGACAAAGCCGTAAATAAAAGGCCTAGTGCAAAAAAATTGAATATTGATTTCATTGTGTTTTATTTTTTTTAAGATCAGTTAAATAAGTATTTAAGCAACATAATTTCACCTCAATAGTTCTACGCTATGTTACTTATAATAATAATATACAAAAGGAATACCATAAATGCATTCTTCTTTATTTTTTCGAATATGTTACCATTTCAATAGCTTTATATTAACAATTTAAGAAAAGCTATTTTAGGGACGTGTAAAAAATAAGTTATAAAGGTTTTGGAAATATTTTTTCGATAATCGAGGAACAAAGCTTGCGACCTCACGAGCGTAGCGAGCTAATGAAAAGGTGAATTATGCAGGCATAATGAACGTTTTTAAGACGAAGAGTATCGGAAAAAGATGAGGAAAACGTTACAAGTTATTTTTTACACGTTCCTTAGTTCTTTTTCTTCTTTCGTGCTGCTCGTAATTCTTTCTTAGACTTAGGTAAACCACCCATGACAACTAGCTTCTTAAAATCATTCACCAGCTCATTCGGTACCATAATGGATAAATCATAATGTTTAATTTTCCAAAGTCCCCCTACTTTTACCAAAACACCAGAAGCACGACAGGTTCCCATTTGTGTATCTAACATTTCTTCAAACCAAGCTATTTTTTGATTCTCACTAAAGTAAATTTCACGTTTAGAAGCCGTAAATGCCCAAGCAGTATCTCGTTCAAAAGCAAATTTAGACCATTCTCTCAACTCATCTCTCAACCAACGTTCCGAAGCATCTGTTCCCAAATAAACACCATCCTTTGTCATTCCTCCAAAAAAGGCATCTGCATCAGCAGTTGCAGAGGCTTGGTGCCAATTGTTCAATGCTTTTTCTACCATTGCTTCATTCTGTGCAGCCGTTTCGTCTGTAATGCAATTTTCTTTGCGTCGAGTATCTGTGATATTGGTAATCACCCAAGTCCCTTTTTCAGATTTCCCTAGCGTAAATACATTAACACCACAGTGACTCAATTGGTTCTCTGCCCCCATAAACATCGTGTATTCTGTCCACACAATTGCCAAATTATCATCTTGACTGATGTCATAATTCCACAAACGCTCATCGTAAACATACTTTTTGGCAATGACTCGTTTCATGTAAGCCAAAAAGGAAGCCTTTGGAATTGCTTCAATCTTTGGTTTTCCATTATGAGTTAAGGTCGTAAAAAGCACACATTGATCGTGCATAAGTTGGTCCAAAGCAAGGGTGTCTTGGTTTTCCATTGCTACAAAAAAATCATCAATTACTTTTGTAATTTCTTTATTAGATTGTGCATAAGTAGCGCTACTAAAAAGCCCTATTAATACTAGTAAAAATAAACCTTGTTTCATCTTTGTTTTTATTTAAAAATCGTCTCTATTTCTTGTTAAAAATTGCTTCTATTCCAAGATAGTTTTTTTTAATAAAAAAAATAAGTCGTAAGCCCTATTCATCCTCTGTAACCAAAAGATATACGACTTACGACTTAAAAGTTACGACTAAAAAAGAGGTCTTTTACAATAACACTCCGTTGATTTTTTAGTTTTTCTATGAAAAACATAAAAAAGCATCTTGCATTAGTTTGATTATCAGCTTTTTAGTGTTTCAACTAGCAAAAGTACATCCTACTGATAATCAAACTAATACGATTTAGCTACGCTGAGCCTTCGGGTTTTCAACGGAGTAATGTTACAACTTACGCATATTAATTAACTCCATAAACAGGGTTTTCTTGCGTCTAGAAACTTCCACTTCTGAGCCATCGCCCATTCTAATTTTATTTTTTGTTTTCATAAACTGCTGGATGTGACTAAGATTGATCAAATGAGATTGATGCACTCTAAAAAAGCCTTCTGGCGCCAACAGTTCTTCAAATTCCTTCAAGGTTTTTGGGGCGACAATCTTCTTGCCTGTCCCCAAGTAAATAATGGTATAATTACTACTCGCCTCACAGCGAATAATTTCAGAAATACGGACAAAATGAAACTCGTCTACAGAAGGAATTGCAATTTTATCAAACTTATTTTCCTTGTACAACTCAAACATGCTATCAACACTTTGGGCTGAATTTGCATTGCTAGACTGCTGTACTTTTCCAACGGCATCAATCAACTCTAAAGGATCAATTGGCTTCAATAAATAATCAATCGCAGAGTACTTAAACGCCTTTAGCGCATATTCATCATAAGCCGTTGTAAAGACCAAATTAAAATTAATCTTTGGCAAGCGTTTCAACAAATCAAAGCCCGTTCCATCGTTCATTTTGATGTCTAAAAACACCAAATCCACCTTCTTACTAGCAATTAATTTCAAGCCTTCCTCTACCCCATCTGCCGTTCCAACAACATTCACATCAGGACAATGCATTTGCAAAAACTTCATTAAAGTGATTTGAGCTCCTTGTTCGTCGTCTATAATTACCGTATCTATCATGTTTCTTTTATTTTTCTTCTTTAGTGTTTCTATTCCTTATACTTCGTGGAGTTTTTAGTTTTTTAACAAAAAACATAAACCTCGTAGAAGCAGCGTAGCTAAATCTTCCATTATGCTGATTAACATTCTGAATAGTTAAAATACATCTAGCTAATAATCAATTTAATACGATTTAACTGCGTTGAGCCTTCGGGTTCTACACGAAGTATAGTATTCCTAAGCCTTAAATTTAATCGGCAACAACAACTCTACCTGCGTCCCAATCGCCTTCCCATCCGCATCTTTCAAATCCAATACCTGAATAAAAGGACCTGTCATTTTTTCTTTTATCGTCAAATAACGCAAGCGCTGTTCGGTTATTTTTATGCCCAAAGACTCTTGGTTTTCATCTGTTTTAAAAGCAGCCGCAGCCTCCCGACCAATTCCATCGTCCTTGATCGTACATTTTATCATATTATTATTATAATCCTCAAACTGAATGAGTAAAGTTCCTTTCTCCGATTTGCGCAGCAAACCA
>CALDEP010000491.1 GCA_937942475.1 uncultured Aureispira sp. | reverse complement strand
CCATTAAAATGTAAGAACAACTCTCCTTCACTCCAATTTCCATAAATAAAATACGCCATTGTTGCATCCTTAATCATTTGCGCTTGTGGATAATACTTAGGATCTTCTGTCATTCCATGCATGTCCATTTCTAGCATTTTTTTATAACAAGGCAAATCATAATCTTCTTTTATGGGCAATGGGGCGATAAAAACTTTAGAGTATTCTGGTAACTTTTCTAGTTTGCCCAAGCCATTTCTAAAGACAGAAGAAGCATAACGTCTAGGAACATTCGTTGCAATAAAACTCAAGCTGTTCTCTTTTGCAAATGAAACAATGCTCTTGTAATCTGTTTGATAATTCGGCCACAATCTAGCTTCTTTCTCAAAACTCTTTTCAGAAATATAATTCTCTATATATTCATTTAAGAGCAACTGGTTGTCTGTTTCAAACATTTCGGCTCCCAAAACTAGGTTTTGAATTTCCTTTGCATACAAATCTCTAGTAACTTCCAATTGCAACCAATGGCAAATTGGGTTATTGTGCAACTCTCCAAAAAAGACAATATCCGCTTCTTCCAAATCTTTTAGCATTTTAGAATAAGCCACTTCTTTTCCTTTATTGCTAAATAAATTGTACGCCTTGGGTTGTGCAAATGCCGTACTGGATAGGAACAATAAAAAACATACTATACGTGTAATTGTGATCATTGATTTTCTTCTATATTAAATTTATAATTAAATTCTTCTGGTTCTTCATAAAACTTGTATCAAAATCCTAGATGGATGCATTGGCAAACATACTAAATTTAGGTGTAAAATGATAACCTATAGACAAACTCGCTTGAACTGCTCCAACAATAAGGGCGATGTCCTTTGTAAAATGGGGCATACATTTCTACGTAAAAAACATATTATTAGAAATCGCTAATTCTAAATAACTTCTTTATTTGCTAGAAACAAAGAAATGAAGTTAGTACTCCAACAGCTTATCTAAAGGAGTAAACACACGATTTAAGCGCTTATTTTTTCGATTGGACAAAAGGCTTCTCTGTAGGGTGTTTTCATCTAAAAGAAGGTATAAAAAAACAGCAAAAAACACTTAATTAAAAAGTGTTAATTAAAAAATATATAAATCCTTATTTATTAGTTTTTTACGAGGCTTTTAAATCTTTTTTTTATTAGGAGAATAGTCGTTATTTTCGTACCTTTGCAAGGTTGATTTCAATTAGACCTAATTGAGTAGGTTACAAAAAAAAAATAAACAAAATAAAGTATGGATTCAACCCAGAAAATAATACCAATTAATATTGAAGATGAAATGAAATCCGCATACATCGATTATTCGATGTCGGTGATTGTTTCTAGAGCATTGCCTGATGTTAGAGATGGATTAAAGCCTGTGCATCGCAGGGTGTTGTATGGAATGTCTCAGCTTGGTTTAACTTATGCCAAAGGGCATAAGAAATCAGCTCGTATTGTCGGGGAAGTATTGGGTAAGTATCACCCACATGGTGATTCTTCTGTATATGAAGCAATGGTGCGTATGGCGCAACCTTGGTCTTTGCGTTATCCCTTGGTTAATGGACAGGGTAACTTTGGTTCTGTTGACGGAGATAGCCCTGCTGCTATGCGTTATACAGAGGCGAAACTAGAGAAAATCAGTAACGATATATTGGCTGATTTAGGAAAGGATACGGTAGCTTTTCAAGATAACTTTGATGATACGCTTCAAGAACCTACGGTTTTGCCTACTAAAATTCCAAATCTATTAATCAATGGAGCTTCGGGAATTGCTGTCGGTATGGCAACCAATATGTTACCACATAACTTAACAGAAGTTATTAATGGTATTCTTGCTTATGTTGAGAATCAAGATATTACTATAGAGGAATTAATAGAGCATGTTAAAGCACCTGACTTCCCTACTGGAGGAACCATTTATGGTACAGATGGTGTACACCAAGCTTTGGCTACTGGTCGTGGACGTGTTGTTGTTCGTGCTAAAACGGAAATAGAAGTTACAAAATCAGGAAAGGAACGCATTATTGTTAATGAAATTCCTTACCAGGTTAACAAAGCAAATTTGATTATCAAAATTGCGGAGTTGGTTAACTCTAAAAAAGTAGAAGGCATCTCTGATTTAAGAGATGAGTCGGATCGTAAAGGAATGCGTATCGTGATTGAATTAAAACGCGATGTTAGTCCTAATGTGGTTTTGAGCAAGCTATTTAAATATAGCCCTTTACAGAGTTCTTATGGTGTTAATAATATTTGTTTGGTGAATGGTCGCCCAGAGCTACTAAACTTAAAGGATATTATTAGAGAGTTTGTCAAATTCCGTTTGGAAGTAATTCTAAAACGTGCCATTTTTGACAAAGCAAAAGCGGAGAAAAGAGCACATACTTTACAAGGTTTGTTGGCTGCTTTAGATCGTTTGGATGAGATTATCACCTTGATTCGTGCGTCTAAAAATGGAGACGAAGCAAAAGAAGGCTTAATGGCTTTTGACTTTACGCCAAAAGGAGATGCTTTAGATAGTTTCTTAGGACAATATCCTTTAGAGGGAAACCGTCTTTCTGAGGAGCAAGCAAAGGCAATCTTAGACATGCGTCTGCAACGTTTGACGGGTTTGGAGCGTGATAAATTAATTGGTGAATTTGACGAGTTGATTGTCTTGATTGCTGATTTGCAAGATATCATTGATCGTGAAGAACGTCGTTACGAGATTATCAAAGAAGAACTAGCAGAAGTAAATAACAAATATGGCGATGAGCGTCGTACCGATATTACTTATGCAGAAGGTGAAATATCTATCGAAGATATGATTGAGAATGAGAAAGTTGTTGTGACTATTTCTCATTTAGGTTATATCAAGCGTACGGCTGTTTCTGAATATAGAACACAAACTCGTGGAGGTGTTGGTGCTAGTGCTGCCAAAACTAGAGATAAAGATTTTGTAGAGCATATCTTTGTAACGAACACACATAACTATCTGTTGTTATTCACCTCTCAAGGTCGTTGTCATTGGTTAAGAGTTTACGAAGTTCCTAAAGGCGCTAAGGCATCTAAGGGTAGAGCGATTCAAAACTTATTGAAA
Organism: uncultured Aureispira sp.; assembly: GCA_937942475.1. Classification (GTDB taxonomy): domain Bacteria; phylum Bacteroidota; class Bacteroidia; order Chitinophagales; family Saprospiraceae; genus Aureispira. The sequence goes on along the minus strand of CALDEP010000491.1, from coordinate 1,414 downwards.
CTACATCCTGGTGATAAAATTAAGGCGTACATCCCTATTGAGAATTTGAAAGACGAAGAGTTCTTGAAATCTCATAACTTGATCTTTGCCACTAAGAAAGGTGTTGTCAAGAAAACAGATGTAACGGCTTATTCTAGACCAAGAACCAATGGTGTTAATGCTTTGACGATTCGTGAAGATGATGAGTTGATTGAAGTGAAATTAACGGACGGAACCAATCACATTATCTTGGCTACTCGTGAAGGTAAAGCAATTCGTTTCCATGAAAAAGACGTTCGAGAAATGGGACGTACGGCAACTGGTGTTAAAGGTATCAAATTAGGTAGCTTTGAGAACAATGTTGTTATTGGAATGGTTTGCGTTGCCGAAGATGGTGCTAAGACCATTTTGGTGGTTTCTGAAAACGGTATTGGTAAACGTACCGTATTAGATGCTTACCGTTCTCAAACTAGAGGTGGAAAAGGTTCTAAAACGATCAATGTTACTGAAAAAACAGGCGCTTTAATTGCCTTGAAAGCAGCAACAGAGGATGACGATATGGTTATTATTAACAAATCGGGTCTTACCATTCGTTTAGCCATTAAGAATGTTCCAACAACAGGAAGAGCTACTCAAGGGGTTAAGTTAATTGACTTGAGAAAGAAAGATGCTATCGCTGATGTCGGTTTGATTATAGACGGACAATTGGAAGAAGACGAAGAAGAAATCGACGCTGAAGTGTTGGATGAAACTACAAATCTTGATTCTGAGGAAAGTTCAACTGATTCTACGGAAGCAGCAGAACCTACTGACAATTCTGAGGAAGAAGAATAGAATATAGTTGACAGAATATTTTAAGCAGCTTGGAAATTTTCAAGCTGCTTTTTTACGTATACGCCAATCCTTTTTTTTATTGCATCTATGATAATAATAGAACACTTCACACTATGAGCAAGTTTTTTCGTTCAGTATTAAATCCATTGTTACTTATTTAAGGACTGTTTTAAGGTTGAATGCTGTAATGCTAAATTTTTAATGTTTGTTGTGCTATAAAGCATTCTACATTAAAAATTTAGCATTTAGCATTAAGAAAATTTGATACGAGAACATAGATTTTTTGCCAGCCTAATCAATTGTTTGCGTAAATGAGTTAATAATATTCGTTCAATTATTCAATCGTAATCTCATCTGCAAAAATCCAAGTCGTACCACCTGCACCAAGATGCCATTCAGGGCAAATACCATAATTGGTCGCCACTACTTTTACATAACGAGCTTTTGAAGCCGTTGCTAGTTGGAAGGTTAAATTCTCGGTGAAAGCACCATATTTGTTATCAGGAAAATCACTAGAAGCTTCTCCTAGCGTCTGAAAGTTTTTACCATCCTCAGAAATAGCATAAGCCACCTTTTTAGGATAGAAAATCCAAGACTGAAT
>CALDEP010000490.1 GCA_937942475.1 uncultured Aureispira sp. | reverse complement strand
TTCTTAATGCTAAATTTTTAATGTTTGTTGTGCTATAAAGCATTCAACATTAAAAATTTAGCATTCAACATTAAGAACAAGTTTATAGATTAATTCTGATATTTTATCAGCATAATTATTTTTTTGCGTAACATGAGTTAAATTTCTCCAGCAATCATCACTTTATCAATCCAGTTAGAACCCAAAGCATGTAAGCCACAGAATCCATTGGTTTTGTGTCCCTACATTGAATTATTAATCTTGAACAGAACGGCAAGAGTATGCATCTCTTTTCGTACTCCAATGACGTAAAACATTATTCTCATTGCTAACCAAAGCTCTATAATAGGCTAAATAGGAATCTTTCTCTGTCGATTCCAAAGAACTCCGAGTCCTAGAACCATCGCCACACCACCAAAGAATATCCAGAACCAGTCATTTTTCTTTTTTAGGGCAATGGTATCTGTATTACCCATAAGAATAAAAGGTGACCAAAAACTAGGGTGTGTTCCTTCTTCTTCCGCAGAGGCTAAAAAACTCAATTTAGCTTGTCGCAAGGCTAAGTCTTTAGGCATACCATCAGCTAAATTATGATAAAAATTTTGCATAACAATCGCTGTAGCATAGTCATTCACTGGCCAAAGCGTAACAAGCATTGCAGGCACGCCAGCATAGGCAAATGACTGTGCCAATGAAGTAATCCCATTACCACGTTCAAACTTACCATAACCCGTTTCACAAGCAGAAAGAACGACTAAATCAGCCTTTAAATCCATTTGAGAAATTTCGTAGGCATATAAAAAGTTATTCTCAGCACTATCACTTATTTCTGTGAAAACTAAGGAAGATAAAGCCTTTTCTTTTTTATTAAGTAAAGCATGCATTGCTAAATGGATAACCCCATAATCTGTAGCGATTGCTTTAAATGCACTTTCTGATGCTAAGTCGTCAAAAGCAAAATAGCCATCAAAATTTTTGGAGAGAACGTTCACTTCTTCCCTAGCTGCGGGGAGTGGGTGCAGCAATTTTCTCAATTCTCGCTCTATAGGTAAACGCCAACGCTCTTTAGAAGGATCTAGTTGAAGGTTATAATTAGAGGCAACAGCGAGTATTTTTGAATTATTACTTCTAGTTGTATTTTTTTTATTTTCGCTCCATAAGGTAGCGGAATAATTATATGAAATATTATATTTCTGAATCAAATAGGCTAAGTTACTATAAGAGACTTTCTGACTGGTAACTGGCTGAGTAAGAAAAATATCAAAAGGTAAATGCCCTAATTCTCCATCAGGTATAATCACTAGATTTTGGATCCCTTGTTTGTTTTTCAGAACAGGAGCCACTAAGTTTTGGTAAAACCAATAGGCAGATTGGGTATAACTCTGATAAGCTTTATTCTTATTGGCAACAGAGAGTTGATAATCACTCAAAACATGGTGTAATGATTTAATCTTATTATTTAGTACCTTATTTTCCACCCAAAACTCTTGTAGAATTACCTCTTTTTTATCCACATAAAAAATATACACAACAGAATCTCCTACCAAGTATTCCAGAAGAGCGGTTTTGTCGTCTAGATTATTTTGAATTTCGTGACAATTAATAGTTTCATACTGATATTTTATAGCAGCATATTTAGGATAATTTTGCTTCAGTTCTTTCTGAAAATTATCAATTTCTAAACTAAGATCAGTAAGAACAGAACGGATACTATCTTGTTCTTTTTTTGGACGTTTTTGAGCTAAGTCCCCTTTTATCTTACTGTGTTTTTTTTGTAATTCTTTTTCTTGCAAAACTAATGAATCTGGCAATAAGCCTTTTATATAACTGTGTTTGACAGAGGAAGCATCCAACAAGAAAACTGATTTATTTCGTTCTGCGAAATCTAGGGCTTCCATTGCATTCTGTTTCTTATCTAATAGCTTAGCGAGGGTTAATACCCAACTTGAGCTTTCCTCAAGAAGACGAAGTTTATCGTTTTCATTAGATAGATCATTTTTGTATCTGTCTAATAAATCTAATGCTAAAGTTCCTATTAGTATTTGTTGAGACTTAGCTCCTTTCTTATTTTGCTTATGCAAAATAGTGCGTATTCTCTGAAGGCTTCTATTTATTTCTGAAAAGGAAATATAATTGACACTTAACAAACTATCCACCCAGTTTTGATTAATTTGTTGACTTAGTTTTAGCCCTGAATTAGCAGCTATGGCAGATAAAACATAAGCCCATGAACTCTTGTAGTCATTTTGCCTATCTGTAATAAAACTTAGGTTATTTAAGGATTCAATAGTATTAAGGTTTTGTACCCCTAGACTTTCTTTTCTGATGAGGAAGGCTTGTTTATGATATTTTTCAGCACGACTATAGTCTTTCTTTTTAATATACACTTGACCTAAATTACTGAGTGTTATTGCATACTTGGGATGCTTTTCACCAAGCGTTTTTTGTCGAATTTTCAGGCTTTGCTGGTAGATCTTTTCTGCTTTTTGATAGTTACCATTTTCGATATATACCAATCCAATATTATTAAGTGACGCAAGATAAGATGGATGTTCTTCTCCAAGTACTAGCTTCTGAATTTCTAATGCCTGTGTATGATATTGTTCAGCTTTTGAGTGTTCTCCCATGTCTAAATACAAAGCCCCCAAGTTATTAAGTGTATTAGAATAGTATGGATGTTTTTCTCCTAGTACTTCCTTCCTAATTGCTAGGCTTTGCAAAAAGCACTGTTCTGCTTTTTTATACTTATTAGTTCTATTGAATACAACGCCTAAATTTTCTAGGGCTGTTATATACTTGGGGTGATTGTATCCGAAAATTTCTTTACGAATTTGTAAAGATTCCTTATAATAATCTTCAGCTTTTGAATATTCCCCCATATTAAAATACAAACCACCTAAGTTGTTAAGAACTTCTGAATATGTAAGGTCTTCTATACCTAAGCTTTTTTTTAAAATTTGTAAAGAAGATAGATAATAGGACTCTGCTTGGGAATTATCTCCCATACTATAGCAGACAATACCTAGCTTGTTAAGCATTTTGGCATACCTAAGATGTTCCTGACCTAATTTGTTGCCTATTATCTGAGTGGATTGAGTAAATGCTTCTTTAGCTTTACCGAGTTGATTTTTTTTGTTAAAAAAAAGTCCTAATCCATTATAACACTTGGCCAAAGTAATATTTTCAATCGCTTTTTTTTCTAGTATAGAAATGGCTTTTTGATAAGAAGATTGTGCCTGATCTAAATGCTTAGATTTATAATAGGACCAGCCTAGTTTATACAAAATTTCAGCATAAGACGTGTCTTGAGTACCAAATTTTTTCTCTCCTTTTTGCAACATCACTAAAGCATACGCAAGTTTCTCTGCTGGCTTTTTATTATGCTTATACAAAGTATCTAATTCTGCTAAGGTATAATCTTGCAAATTATCTTGAGCCTTCCCATTATTCAGGCAAAAGGTCAATAGAATAAATACTAAGGTGATGATCTTCATGCGATATAAATTAGAAATTTGATTCTACTAATTGACTCTGTTTTTGAAGCGAAAAACTCAACATGACTCTTATAATCTCCTACGTCAGGCATCTTATCTATTACGCTTTTAGCTAATCTCTCCAGCGATCATCACTTTATCAATCCAGTCAGAACCAAAAGCATAAGGCATGTAAGCCACAGAATCCATTGGTTTGGTGATAATCAGATTTGCTAATTTTCCTTTGCTAATAGAACCCAAACGATGCGATTCTTCCATCGCATAAGCACCATTTAAAGTCGCTGCTTGAATGGCTTCTTCTGGCAACATTTTCATTTTAATACAAGCCAAAGACAAGACAAAAGGAATCTTTCCAGAAGGCGTAGAACCAGGATTGTAATCACTAGCCAAAGCAACTGCCATTCCTGCATCAATCATCTTACGAGCTTGAGGATAATGGTCGTTGATAAAAAAGGGCGCAGAAGGCAATAAAGTTGCCATAGTATCAGAAGCCAAGAGACAGGCAATTTCCTCCTCGTTAATCACTTCCAAGTGATCGACAGAAATAGCCTTGTGTTTGACAGAAGCTTGAATGCCTCCCATGCAATTAAACTGGTTGGTGTGTATTTTGGGTTTCAAGCCATATTTGGCGCCTGCTTCCATGATTTGTTCCGTTTCTGCAACAGAAAAAGCCACTTTTTCACAAAAAACATCAATATAATCCGCCAAACCTTCATCAGCAATTTGAGGGAGCATTTTATTAATAATCAAATCAATATAGCCAGTTCTATTCTCCTTGTAAGCCAAGGGCAAAGCATGAGCACCTAAGAAAGTTGCCTTAATGGGTATCTTAGTTTTAGTCTTTAAATCTCTAATGACACGCAACATTTTTAGTTCCGCTTCTAGAGTCAAGCCATAACCACTTTTAATTTCGATCGCCCCCGTCCCATAATTTTTAACTTCTATCAAACGTTGGTAAGCCGATTCTAAAAGCAATTCATGAGGCGTGTTTTGCAAGCGTTGAGCAGAGTTTAAAATTCCGCCTCCTTTGCGAGCAATTTCTTGATAAGAAAGCCCTTGGATTTTATCAATAAACTCTCCTTCTCTTGTAGCGGCAAAAACTAAGTGTGTATGAGAGTCGCACCAAGTTGGCAGCACAAAGGCTCCTGTAGCGTCAATCGTTTGATCTGGGCTAAATGTAGGACAGTTAGCCATAGCGCCCCAATCCGAAATTTTGTCATCTTCTATCAAGACAAAAGCATCGCTTAGTTGAGGTAGATTTTTTAAGTCTGCTCCTTTGACCAAAGATGGAGCCTTGTCATTTGCTAGTAAAAGGTTCTTGATATTTCGAATTAAAGTGCGCATAGTATAGTTCTGAATTTGAAAATGTGCTAATTGAAGATTTGAAAATTGGTTTAATAATTCATTTTCAAAGTCTCAAATTAGCACATTCATAATATTTAATCAAGCGGATGGCTTGAACAGTACTTCTAATGGAAAATGGGTTTTATATTTTTTGGAAAAAAAACTAAAATCCCATGAAGTACTACTTAAAAATTTCTTTTATCATTATTTCATGAAGCTCAGGTTTTTAACCAAGCCATCTACATTATCTCTTCGTAAGTCGTTTCTGAAATAAGCCGCTTCTCTTTTTGAATTGAAGGTACCTAAAACAAGTTTGTAGACCACAGATCCATTGTGTTTGTCAATATGAATCAAGGTCTTTTTAGTATACTTACGTTTTAATTTACTGGCTTCTGCCAAAACAGTTTCGTAAGTACTAAATACGCCAACTTGTACGCCAAATCCTTTTGATTCTTGTTTGCGAACCGCAATTTCATACAAGCCAAATCCTGTTGAGGTAGGCTCTTCAGCAACCACGCTACTGTTTGTGGTATTGGTTGTTACTATGGAAGGATTATTAGAAGAATTGGTCTTAGACATTGGCTTGTCTGCTGCAATAGGAGCAGGAGCAGGCGTAGGTTGTGGGCTAACAATTGGAGCTGTATTTAGTGCTCTTAATTGAGAAAATTCTTCAATTAAATCATCCGAGCTTTTGTACCCAACAAGGCGCTTTACTAATTCACCTTTTTCGTTAAAAATAAGCATGGTAGGCAATGCCTCCACTTCGTATTGTTGTGACCACATTACTCCATCAAAATCTTGTACATCAATACGTACAGCGACCACATTTTTATTAATATAATTCGCCAAACGCTCACTCATGTAAGTGCTTTCATCCATATTTCGGCAAGTGGCACAATAACTGGCATCAAAATCCACAAAATATAGTTTTCCTTCTGTCATGGCTCTTGATTTAGAGTTTTCCCAATCAGCAGAGGCAAATTGTACAATAGTAGAAGCTGGCTTAAAAGCAGCAATTAATACAAAGAAAGGAATTACCGCTAAGGTAAGAAGTATCTTCTTCATTGGATAGTAAGTTAAAAGGTCAATAAATTAGATCGTTGAATCAGAAGTTGAATGAGGGGGGGATATAAATTGTGTTGTTCCCTCTTGTTCATTTTATCCTTTAACGTCTATTCAAGTGTTTTTTAGTATAAAAGCGAAGTCTTTTCTTTTCCGCTAAGTATGAATAGTAGTTGGTTGATCATGTTGTATTAGATTGATTATCATAAATTTTGCCTTTAAAAAGGTGAAGGTGTTTATAATTTGATAAGCAATTTAATAGAAGTTTTTTTTATTTTTTTAGTAAAAAACAAAAAAAAACCAACGACTATACAAAAAGACTCGTGGCTAATATAGAAGATTTAGATTAGAATGTAAAAAAAAGCCCCATCAAAACAGCGTTGATGGGGCTTTAGCATATTTTTTATTTTAAAATAGAGCAATTATGCCTCTACAGCCATTGAAATATCCATCAAACCAAGGAATTCATTGGTTCTATTGCGAATATCATCTGCGTTAATTTCTTTCAATTTGTTTGGTCCAAATTTCTCTACACAAAAAGAAGCAACAACAGAGCCACAAACTAGGGCACGTTTCATGTTATCAAAAGAAAAATCATCTGTTTTAGCCAAGTAACCCATAAAGCCACCAGCAAAAGAATCACCAGCACCTGTTGGGTCAAATACTTCTTCCAAAGGAAGTGCAGGAACATAGAACATGCCTTCTTTGTGGAATAATAAAGCGCCGTGCTCTCCTTTTTTGATAATCAAATGAGTAGGTCCCATTTCTAAGATAACTTGCGCTGCTTTTACTAGTGAATATTCACCAGAAAGTTGACGAGCTTCTTCGTCATTGATTGTCAATACATCAACCTCTTTGATGACAGCTTTTAGTTCGTCCATAGCAATATCCATCCAGAAATTCATGGTATCCATTGCGACCAATTTAGGGCGAGACGTCAATTGATCTAAAACACTTTTTTGAACGGCAGGAGCGAAATTTCCTAACATCAAGTAATCCACATTCTTGATAGACTCAGGAAGTACTGGAGCGTATGTTTCTAACACGTTCAACTCTGTTGCCAAAGTATCTCTAGAGTTCATATTGTTGTGATAACGACCAGCCCAAAAGAATGATTTCTCATCTGCTCTTACTTCTAGTCCATCCATATTCACACCTCTATCTTTCAAGGCATCCAATTCTGAATTTGGAAAGTCACCACCAATTACAGAAACCAATTTGATGTCATTATAAAAATGAGAGCTAGCCCATGCAACATAAGTACCTGCACCACCAATAATACGATCTGCTTTTCCAAAAGGGGTTTCAATAGTATCAAACGCTACCGTACCCAAAACCAATAAACTCATAGTAATTTATTTTTTTTAAATAGTAATTTTACCTTTTGTTGAAACTAGATGTTCAAAATAGTATTCAACTTATTTTCTTGTGTAATGATGTATTTTTCCAAGGACACAAAAATAAGAAACTCTATTTACAGCAAAGCATTTTGAAGCCTTTTTTATCTAAAAATAACAATATTGAAAAAAAAGCAAAAAAAAGTTTTTTTAATAAATTATTGATAATCAATGTTTTTTGGTTTCTGGCGAAAAGTTTTTGAATTTAATTTGTTTTTTTTTTGCTAAAAACTTTGGAAAAGTAAAAACCTGCCGTATATTTGCATCGCTCTATAAGAGTAACGCCTTCATAGCTCAGCTGGTTAGAGCATCTGACTGTTAATCAGAGGGTCACAGGTTCGAGTCCTGTTGAGGGCGCTAAAAAAGGGTTTATCAAAACTGATAAATCCTTTTTTTTAATCTAAAAAAAGTTTGACTGTATCATTTGCATTTTTTTAAGATGAAGATGATTTTTTGGAATTGATTTAATTTTATTATCTTTGTGTTCCAAAAAGACAAAAGAGAATCAAAAAACAATAAAAATATCACATGCTAATTATTAACGTAAAAGATGGTGAATCCATTGACAGAGCTTTAAGAAGATACAAAAATAAGCACAAAAAAGTGCAATTGATGAAACAACTACGCGCTAGAAAGCACTTTACAAAGCCTTCTGTTGACCGTAGAGTTGAGATCCTAAAGGCCAAGTACAACACTGACAAAATGAGAGATATAGAAGGATAGACGTCCGTCTATTTTTATTCTAATATCTTGTACCATATACTTCCTTGTTTTGATAAGGAAAGTAATAGACTTTGTTCTTTTATTAGAGCAAAGTCTTTTGCTGTTTATGAATGAAAATTAGCCTTCGTTTTCTTGTTATAAGACGAAAAAAAAGGCTTAATCTCGAATGAATTTTGCTAATAATACAAACCCTTCAAGATTAAGCCATTTAGTATTAGAGCTTAAATTTAAAATTCCAACACTTCAACAGTAGGCTGTTCAGGTAATTCTTCTGACATCAACCAACGACAAAACATAATAGCTTCTTTATAATTTGCCGTACTAATCCAGTTGTCTACGTCCATTTTTTTATGACTCAAATAAATAGTGTAACTACCGTCTTCGTTGGCTTTAGTCGTGCCTTTGTTAAGACAAACAGGGAAACTCTTGTAATCCATAGATTGCATCAAGTAATTCCAGGTTTGAAGTCCCCAATAACAACATTCAGGAGAAGTCAAATTGATTTTTAAATACTGATTTTCTTCCAATTGAAATTTACCAAAGCAATAGACATTATCAACCGTACCAAAACCACCTTGATCCGCCTCAAAAGGGAAGGGAGGCAAAAAGTCATTGATCGGAAATTCAACAGGCAATGGAGCAATCCAAGTAGATTGTTCGAAAAAGGTCGTCATGACCTTAATGCGTTTTGCTAACTCTTCGTCTGTTAAAGGATTAATCGCTTTTTCTGTTGGCGTTACATTTTCAATCGACAAGTCACTTTCTTTGCTATTAAAACGGTCAAAGAAATATTCTCTAGTGAATAAGTTGATGACATCCTCCTCCATTTTAAACTCATTCTTGCCTTGAGGGTTTTGGGTCAATTTAATTTCAAAACTACCATCTTCCTCAAATTCTATACGAGTGTGGTTAATGTTGTTGGTCACCCGATCGACAATAGAACCATCCGCTTCTCCTCCATACATGGAGAAGGACAAAAAGCAACTGTCGTAACGCTTCCCTTTGATAATATATTCTTGGTCGCTTCTCAACTGTGTGAAGTAATAAACGGCATCTACATTATCCCCTAAAAGCTTGTGATGCTCGTCTGCCAGCAACATAAAAGAAGGCTTTAGCGGATCGTTGTATAGGTAGAATTGAATCGCACTGTGCAGCAAATGAAAAATATGATGGTAGCCATCTACTTTTCCTTGTTCGTCCAGGTTTTTTTCTGGATCTAAAAAAGTGGCATCTGCATTTTTGATAATTTCTAAAAATTGCTCTAAAGCAGCTTTACTCTTGTGAGCCATGATTTATAGTTTTTCTAAGAAGTGAATATAATTGCTAAATTGTTTGTTAATTCCTTGTTCTGTTAATCCAAAATCTTCCAAGGAATATTCATGCGCCCCATGTTTGTCTTTTGGGTTTTGAACCAAAAATTCTTTCATTTTGTCCAAAGCAGCATCTTTCAAGTCCCAACCAAAATGGGCATAAATTTTTTGAATGGTTCCAGCTTGATCAGACACAAAATCTTCGAATCTTAAATCTAAAATTTGTGCCTCCTTGTCTAAGTCTTTTCGTGCCTCCAAGAAACGATTGAAGTAATTACTCCACGTGGCTGCTTGTTCTTTTCCTGTGCGTTCTAAGTCTTCCTTATCGCTGTACAAAGACCGAACGGAAGCAATCAAACTAGAAGCAGACGGGACGACTTTGGCAGGCGATCGATGGGTCATAATAATGCAAGCGTCAGGATAAACTTCAAAAATTTCCTTCAAACGCATTAAATGAACAGGGGATTTTAATAACCAACGCTCCCCTTTGACACCACCAGATTGCAAGTATTGCAAGAATCGTTTGTGAAAACGCATGGTTTCGGTCTGATCAGATTGGTTGAAAAACCAATCCATGTAAGTTGGAATATAAACTTGTGCAGACGTTTGAAAACTATTCATGTCCAAGACATTAATACCCAAACACTCCTGAGGAGAGTCTACTTCCATGTGGTGTTTTTTCTTGAAATCAGGGACTAATTTAAACAACTGATCAAATTCCTTGGCAATCGTTTTTAATTGAGGATTGTCATGAAACGTATCGGGCTGAGGAACAGGGTAAGGAAGCAAACATTCCCAAGAAAGTGGCGAACGATTGGCCGTATCTTCATGCATCATGGCATGCAAAATGGAGGTTCCTGTTCTAGGCATTCCAATAATGAACACAGGTCTTGTGATCGGCTGTTGTTCAATGCTAGGATTTTTTGCCAAGACTTGTTCTACTTTTAGTCGATTGTAAAACATACGCTCTAGCATGCTTTTTAAGGCTAATTCGCCAAAAGAGTTTGCCTTAGATTCATTGTTGATAGAATCAACCAATAGGCGTAATCCTTGGACCAGTTGTTTGGGCAAATCGCCTTTAAAGCTTGCTTTTTTTACGGCTTTGGCAATGATTTTATCTGCATTTAGGCTAAAGGGGTTTAATCCAACTGCCTTCAAGGCACCACCAACTTTGTTGATGCTATTAAGGGCAAAGGTTCTTTCTATGGCAACAGAAGATTGTTCTTTCATAATTGTAGTATTAAGCTATCAATTTTGGTATATATGCTTGCATTCAGACCGTGTATGCAGACGGTCTGTATGGTAATTGCATTAAGGAATCACAGATAGAATGGGGGGAGAGGACGTGAATTAGAAATATTGAAATATTCTAAATGTAGGACAAAGGGTATTGAATGGAACGATTAAGGGGCTGGATTTACATCAACTCTTTTAATTTTCGAGCCAAGCCTAAATCTCCTTTTACTTTTAGCTTACCCGTTAAAGTAGCGATCATTGGTTTGATTTTCTTTTGTTGTAACTTACTATAAGTTTCCTTACTCATAATAACCGTACAGTCGGCATCAACGTCGTCTTCTGTCAACCTATTTTCGCTGCCAGAGCCGTCAATTAAAAGAACATCATCGTCTAATTTAAATTTTAACTTTTTTCCTATAGGAGCAATTGTTTTGACTTTTTCAGCCAATTCGCTTTTGATCGTAGAGAATTCCATAATCTTGTTTTTTTTGATAAAAAAGGATTGTCAATCCTCAAAAATAGAAAAAAACATTAAAAGCTTATTAATTGCTTGACTTAATAGAAAGAATTGTTGGTTTTCAGTGAATTGTTGTTTCTCTTAATTTTTGCTCTATAGAAGTTTGGACTTATTCACTGATTTACGCAAGAACGCTCTCCTCTTTACGTTTGCCTCTACGTTCGTTGAGAGAGCGGAGCATGCGAAGGAGGCTTGTCTTACAGGAATATCTATTTTAAGTTTGTCATAAGCTTGAAATGCACATCCATCCAAACAGCTTGGGAGTTTACAAGCTATAAGTAGTTTATTTATGCCTAGGTACAAGAAGGACAGACACTAAATCCCATCATAAATGCTAAGAAAATGGCATATAAATTAATGCAAACATAGATTAATACTAAAACTAAAGACCCTATAATATAACCTAGACTCTTTTTATTATTAGTAAATAATCCTTTAGCGCCCCAAATAAATAACAAGGAAAACAAATGAACAAAAACGATTGCGAACATTAAGGTGCCATGTTTAAATGGCTGATAAAGATTTGAATAAATGGTGATAACTATAATTAACTCAAGAACTCCAAAAGCAAATAAACCTAAATTAGGTTCTTTATCAATTTCTTTTTGTAGTTCGGATTTTTCGCTTTGCATAAGATTATTTTTTTATGATTATTCAGAACCTACCAATTGATCACAATTAGTTTAAAGGTTAAATTTTGATTCGCATAATCAACCCATTCTCTTGAGGATAATACTAATACTGCTTTTTTCTCAAAAGGACTTTGGATTATTCCTACAATATTAATTTCATCAATTTTTCGTTGAACGCTTAGGTATTCATATTTATAAAGAATGCGCTCTTTCCCCTTGTCTAAGTTGAGTTTTATTTGATATTGATAAACAAAGGTTCCTTCTCCAAAAGGGATTTTTCCTTTTTTAGGAACAAGCTCCAATTTGAATTTACTGTTTTGCCTTAGTTTTGTTATAGGCTTATAAGATATGGTGTTAGACCTAATATGGTGTAACTCCATTAAGCCATCTACGTCATTTTTATTTTCTACCCAAAAATCGTAAACGTCATCAAAGTCCTCCGCTGGACTAAAGCCTACAGGAATGCTATTACTTGTACTCGTAGCTTTAATAGGAGAGTTGATTATTAGCATTTTATAAGTAGGAAGTTCTCCATCCACATCGACTAATTGAGCATAGGCAAAAGCTCCACCTCTTGACCAACCAATAGGGTAAAAATAATCTATATTGATGTTATTTAAGCAAGCTAAATAATCCAACGTATCTTCGCCATATTCTAAGGGAAAAGTTAGACAGCTATCTCGATTTTTTTTAGGAGCATCAGTGATCTTTAAATTCGTATAATTCAGGCTAGATGGCAAAGGGTATTTGAGTTTTTGTTCTTGTGAAAAAGCCTCTAAATAAAAAAATAGCATCAAAAATGAATATAAACTAACAAGACGTAACATAATATAGTTTTAATAAAAAAAACAAGAAGAAGCATCGCTTCGTCACCATTCATACAATATCAAGATAAGGAGCGTAGGTATTCATTATTTTATATTCAGATGTTTTTTTCGGATAAAAGGGTGTCAGGGCGATGCCCTTTTAGTATTTTGTTTGTTTTTTTAATAATAGTGTCAGGGCGATGCCCTTTATAAAGTGGGGTATACATTTCTAAGTAAAAAACATATTATTAAAGATTGTTAATTTTAAACAACTTCACTTTCTTTTTTCATTTTACATTAATTTATGGTTCATTTAGTGGGTATATTTTTATCTTGATAACATTAAAAATATACACTTGAAAAATCTAGGTCTAGAAGACCTTTTATATAAAAAAGTACACAGACATGTCTATTAAAATTTACCACAACCCAAGGTGTTCAAAAAGCAGAGATAGTTTTAATCTATTAACTGAAAAAGGTCTTGACTTTGAGACTAGAGCATATCTCAAAACACCACCAAGTCAAGAAGAATTAGAAGATTTACTTCAAAAGTTAGACTACAAGGCGGCACAATTAATAAGAAAAACAGAGCCCGCCTACAAAGAGCATTTTAAAGGAAAAACGTTGTCTGAAGCCGAATGGATACAAGCCATGTTGGAATATCCAAAATTGATCGAACGACCGATAATTATAGTTGGAGATAAGGCAGTTGTCGCTCGTCCAATCGAAAAATTGATGGATTTATTAGCCTCAAAATAGCTTAAAAATCTTGTCCAATATCGACCAAACCTTTGAGTAATTGCCCTTTTTGTCGTTTCCAAAAACGAATATCTCCAACAATAATCAACTGTTTTTTTGCTCGACTGACGGCTGTATTGATTAAGTTCAAGCCTTTGGATAAATCATTGGTACTGTCTGTAAACCACTTGTCATAAGTGTCTACTAGGCTTAAAATTACGGTATTCCATTCTCTACCTTGGGAACCATGGACGGTAATAATTTGCTGGTTGCGTCTGGCATTTGGCAAATGTTCTCCCAGTAATTTGAGTTGATTTCGATAAGGCGTTAGAATAACAAAATCATCCTCTTCTAATTGCTGTACGAGCGCTTGAACAGCAAGGGCTTCTGCTTCATTTTCTCGTTTCTTTTTTGCCGTGGCAGGCTTGGGCGCATCGATATAATAAACACTTGTTTTTCCATCGACCAAAGCCGATTGAAAGCCATTTTTATAGACATACTCATTGAGAACGGCTGCTAAATTTGCTCCAAATCTATAGGTGTGATTTAAGTCTGCTTTTTGCATGTTGTGCAAACTCAAGGGCGCATTTTTAACATAGTCTTCTAATAAGTCTAGTCGTTCTTTTTGGAACACTCCTGCGGAAAAAATAGCAGATTGTGCCCAAATAAAAGCATTATGATAAGTAGCATCCCTCGAAATGGTTTGGTCGCTAATTTCACAAACAGGCGGCAACTGCATGTGATCGCCCAAGAGCGTAATTGGAACTCGATGATTAAAGAGTGTCAACACTTTAACTAGGTTTGCATAACCCGCTTCATCCACAAAAATATGATCTACATTAAGTTTTTCTTCCATAAATCGACCAATGTAACCATCTAAAGTAGCGGAAACGATAGAGACATTTTTTAAACGCTCCTCGGTAGAATATTGATGTAGAAAGGCTATTTCTGCTAAAATATTCTTTTTCTGTGCTAGCAATTCATCAATAGAAACTAAGGCATAGGCTTCTGCCAAGGCGCCTAAAGCGACCTTATTGGCTTGGTAAGCGGTTTTGATTTCCTGCAAAGCGGCTTCTACTAATTCCGCACGTCCAGAAAGTAAATTGTCAACGATAGACGTGGCATTATTTTTTTCAAAGTGCTCTTTTATGAAGCCAATTTTCTTACTTAGAATGCTTTTTTGTTGATTAACGGCTTCTAAAGCAGTCTTCCAATCTTGTTCTAGGAATTCATTATCAGCCGCAAAATCGTCTATCTCATCCTCAATGGCTCGATGTTCTTTTTGTAAGCCCTCTTTTTCCTTTTTCATTTTAGGCAAATCCTTGGCAAATATCTGGCTTACTTTGGGACCCAATAGAGAAGAGCGTCGGTCAATGGTGCGAATCTCAGCGCTTATTTTTTGAAGTTGTTTTTGGCGTCGAGCAATCTTCTTTTTGTTGCCATTTAATTGCACTAAAAAGCTTCGTTCTTTGATAACGAGTGCCTCTAGTTTTTCTTTTACTTCTTGTAATTCTTCGAAAATATCTGTTCCTTCTTCTAAAACTTCTAGGAGCTTTTCGTACTGTTTAAAAAGGAGTACTTTATCTATAATTTGCTGTTGATTGTCCAAATCTTCCAATTGTTTGACAATACCTCTTGCCTCACAAACTTGTGGATAATCGTCTGCAAATGCTTTGGAAGGCGTTCCCAAGCGAATGATTTTATCTCTTTTAATATCGGCTCGATCAGTCATGGTGATAACGCCACGAAGTACTTGCTCAATCGCATTATTGGTTGGTCCTAAGATGGCTACTTTGTACCCATTTTTGAGATAATGCAGCAAGGCATAGGACAAAACACCTTGTGTTTTTCCTGTTCCTGGCGCTCCCCAAATATAGCTAAAAGGTGCTTCAAAAATCGTCTGAATGGCTTTTTTTTGATTCTCAGAAGGGAGCATATCCTCAAAGAACTCCATTTGAGAAAGGGTGTTTTTGAGGGGAGAAGCCTTGCTAGGTAATAGAATCGCACCGCCATTTTTTTCGTACCAAACACGAACCCGTTCTACTAAGAATTTTAAATCGGAAATAATTTCTAAATCCACGGCTTTCAAGTCCTCAAACCAATCGTGGTATTTTTCTTCTGGACGTAAAATTAAGGTCTTACTATTCTTATCATAAGAAACAACTTGCACCTGAGAGGTATTCAACTTTTTGTTGTTCGTTTTAAATCTAAAAAAAATAGCTTCTGTATCAAAAAGATGCCCTGTAATTTTTACTTGAAAGAGCGCCCTCGGCAAGGCGGTAATGGAACGAGTGCCGATGCGTTGCAAACCTTTATCATTTTTATCCAAATAGTCATAATAGGCTTGTGTGCCATTGATGCAAAGTGCTCTTATGTCTTTTGTTTTCATAAAGGAGAGTCATTTGTAAAAAAACATACTACCTGATGTTACGCAAGAAAATGATTAGGTCTAAAACCCGAAGGCTCACGCAGTAAAAGACGACAATATAGGTAGTAACATGTTCTTAAAGTTGAATGCTGAATTTTTAATGTGGAATGATTTATAACCTCATAGACATTAAAAATTCAGCATTAAGAATTAAACATTAAAAGAGCGCTTCAAAAAGCAAAGAGCAGTTTTAATAGTAATATAAAAAGGTTTTTGCGTAACATCCGTTACTACAATGATTTCCATTGTTTTATTTGTACTCGTTGAACAATCAAATCAATAGATTCTACAATGATTTCATTCGTTAAATCAGTACTTTTTGCAGACTGTTGTTGTAACAATACTTCTAAAGTGCTTTCTGCTACTAAGGTAACCATTGCTTGGTTTTCGATGGAGCTAAGGTCTAGAATTAATTGATCGACCACTCCGAAAACGATTTGGCTAGTAGCTGTATTTAAGGCATTTTGCACTTGCGCCCCAACAACAGGAATGCGTTTGATTTGTTGTACTTCTGGATTGTTGCGCACCTTATTTTCTACGGTATTGATAACATATTTCTTTAGTAACTTCTGATATTGAGGGTATTTTTCTTGAATGCCTTTTTGTAAATTAGCACTAATCAATTCTGCCAATTCTGTTTGACGGGGCTTAATGACCTCCTTTAGAATGGCTTCGTTTAGAGGCTGCCCACGATGAATGCCATCCTTGGCTTGACTCAATATTTTTATCACTAATAAATCAGATATTTCTTCAATCGCAATATTATAATAATGAACTAAGGTCGTAAATAAGACATAATCATTGAGGTTAATTACTTTCCAACGATGCAGTCGATAGGTTAGACCAATGATTCTAAATAAACGTAAAATACGGAATGAACTAGTTGGTACACAGCCTAGTACGTCATACCAATGAATGAATGGATAAAAGAACCATTTTGCATAGACTTTTTGGTGAATGGAAATCAACCATCGAAGCACAAATTCAAAAATAAAGATACTGACAATCAGTCCATCGTAAAAATAGAAATCTTCATGGATGTGTTGGTAGAAGGGAAATATTGGATCTACCAGCGTTTTTAGGGAATGGGTATTGTAGAGCGCATCAAACATCAACCACGTTAAGTCAAATATAGTCAAGCCTAACATGAGTAAATCTGTTAGAACAGACAACCAATTTAAAGGACCTTTAATATTTTGAAAGCGTGGAAGCATAGGCTTGTTTTATTCTTTGCGTTCTAAAACACGAAAGGTATAGTCATAAGGATTTTTAGCATCTTTTTGATGTGCAATGGCACTGGTTTCTTTCCAATAGTCTCGATTAATTTCAGGGAAAAAAATATCTGCCTCTAGAACCTCAATATCAATTTCTGTTAAATAGATTTTGGTTGATAATGGCAAGCCTTTGCGGTAAATTTCACCCCCCCCAATAATAAAGGCTTCTTCTGCCTCCGTCTCTTGCGCTACCGCCAAGGCAGCACCAATGGAGTGTACTAAAATACAACCCTCAATATAAAACTCAGGATTGCGACTAACAATGATATTTGTTCTATTGGGGAGCGGTTTTCCAATAGATTCAAAACATTTTCGTCCCATGATAATAGGATGCCCTGTGGTAATTTTTTTAAAGTACTTTAGGTCAGCAGGTAAATACCAAGGAATATCGTTTCCTTGTCCGATTTCTCGGTTTTTACCCATTCCTACAATAGTTGATACTTTCATAAAATAAATCCCTTTTTGTCGTATTATTTTTTGTGAAAAAAGAAGTTGTTTTATTATTAAAATAAAGCAAGACTAAAATTCTGTTAAAAAAAACAAAATATTTGATAACCAGTATTCTATAAACGAATATATCTCGTTTTTGTTGACAAAGTAAAGAATACATGCGCTTGTCTATCAATAATAAGGAAACTTTAGTTGTTAGCCAACTCTCCCTCAAAGTAAATTAAGGAATTCGTCCGCATTTGATACAAAGTTTATGGTCTGAGGCTGATAACTTTATTGGATACTTGGTATGAATGGGTAAGAGCAATTCCAATATGTATTTTTTAGGCTGGATTGTTTGCTTCTAGTAAGGTAGTTTCTATTAATAAGCTACCACAAAGTTATGCTTGTTTACAGCGTGTTGAATACTCAAAATTTATGGATACAAGAGTTTGCTTAGAACATTATTGTCACACAAAAAGGGGAGAATTGAACTAAGGAATGGATGGGAGCGGGTTGATATAAGTACTAAAGGCACCTTGTTTTAATCAAAATCAGTTAACATATCGTACGGATGTTAAAGGCAAAGTTGATGGTCGATTAAAGCACTTGGGTTGGAGGGAAAATAAAGACTTTTGAACAGAAATGAATTAGGACAAGGATTTCAGAAGAATAAAAAAGGCTAACGTGTTTCTTTAATCTTAATTCTAAAAAACAAATGGCTAGGTTTCTTTATTTGAAATTTGGTTTGCTTATGAATGACCAATCAATTTGTAATAAGAAGAAAGATCTTGACAAGATTAATAATCAATGCTTTTGTACAAAAAAATAAAGTGTTTGACTGTAAACCTCAAGCAAAAAATAAAGGCTGTCTGATGATTCAGACAGCCTTTTATAATTTATTTTTTAGAGTAATAATTACTCTGGCTTTTTATATGTTTTAGTGAAGCTAATGTATTTCGCTACTTCCTCTTTCACGACAGGCGCTAAGATTAATAAACCAATAACATTCGGGAATACCATTGCAAAAATCATGGCATCAGAGAAATCAATCACAGAACCTAAACTAGCAGCAGATCCAATTACTACAAAAAGACAGAAAAGTAATTTGTAAATTAAATCCGTCATTTTACCTTTGCCAAATAAGAATTTCCAAGCTTGTAAGCCATAGTAAGACCAAGATAACATGGTAGAGAAGGCAAATAATACAACCGCAATAGTCAAGATATATTCTGCACCAGGTAGAGACGTTGAGAAAGCTGCTGAAGTAGCCATTACACCATCTGCTTTTTCACCGTAAACCATAAATTGACCTTCGATATTAGTAATAATTAAAACCAAAGCAGTCATGGTACAGATAATAACCGTATCAATAAATGGCTCTAATAAAGCAACCATACCTTCTGATGCTGGATGAGAAGTACGTACCGCTGAATGGGCAATTGCAGCCGATCCAACTCCTGCTTCGTTAGAAAATGCAGCACGTTGGAAACCTTGAATTAAAACACCAATAAAACCACCTGCAATGGCAGTAGGAGCGAAAGCACCTGTGAAGATTAATCCAAATGCAGTAGGAATTAGACTTATGTTCATAATAAGAACAATCAAAGCTGCACCGACATAAAGTGCTGCCATAAAAGGAACTACTTTTTCTGTTACTTGTCCAATTCTCTTAATACCACCAATAATAACAACACCAACTAAAGCCGCTACGATGACACCAAAAACAGTTTTAGCACTAGTAGGAATCAAGGCAGGATCGCCATAAATAACATTTAAAAATTGGATGGCAGCTTGGTTGGCTTGAAACATATTTCCACCACCAAAAGAACCACCAATACACATAATGGCAAAGAAAACAGCAAATACTTTACCTAAGGTACCTAGTCCTTTATCAGCTAATCCTTTTCTTAGATAATACATAGGACCTCCATGTACGGTTCCATCTGCATCTATTTCTCTATATTTAACACCTAATGTACACTCTGCAAACTTAGTTGACATGCCTAAGAAACCTGCCAAAATCATCCAAAAAGTCGCTCCAGGACCTCCCAAACTCAAAGCTACTGCTACACTTGCAATATTTCCTAAACCTACGGTTGCAGAAAGTGCCGCTGTTAATGCTTGGAATGGCGTTACTTCCCCTTCCATACTTTCATCTCTAATAGTATCTGGGTTGTCATCTAAAATATCATCACGAACATTGTCGTCAGGGATGATTGTTTCAGTTGCTCCACCTGGATTATAATAATCTCCACGAACGGTTTTGATCGCTAAACCAAAATGCTTGATATTTGGGAAACCAAAATAGATCGTAAAGAACAAAGCGCCCAAAACCAATACAATCAGTACGATAGGGAGACCTACACCTCCAATTGAAATGGAATAAAAAACAGTTTGTACAATAGCATCAGAAATAGGTTTAAATGCTTCATCAATTTGCTGATCAATACCTTTTACAGCAGGCTCTTGACAAAATGCTAAAATGGGCGTTAAGATCGCAAGAAGCGAAAAAAGTAATCGTTGTTGTATTTGGCGAATCTTTGATTTCATTGTGATGGTGTCTGTTTTTTTAGCAATATTAATTTAGTATTATTGTAATGTTATTGCACAATATACTAAAAATGTGGGCTAATCTCCAAAAGTGGAGGAATGTAAGTATTTAGAGGCTAGGATGTAGCTTGAAATTATTAGTAAATGGAAGGGGCTTGAAATGACCTTGGCTTATCAGTTATATTTTATAAAACACATCCCTTAATGTTTAATGCAGCGTAACAAAATTTTCTGATTATAACAGTTTGCTGTGCTGCCTACTAGGTACGAAGCAGGCTTACACTACAAGAGCATTTGTATTTTATTATTTATAACTTTTATTATATAATGTAGTTATAATACTCCGTTGATTTTTTAGTTTTTCTATGAAAAATATAAAAAAGCATCTTGCATTAGTTTGATTATCAGCTTTTTAGTGCTTTAATTAACAAAAGTGCATCCTGCTGATAATCAAACTAATACGATTTTTCAACGGAGTAATGTAGTTAGTAACAGGAGTTAAAAAGTAAGGGACAAGCCTATCGTTCCATTAATGCCCAAAGCATCTGCAAAATAGCGTTGTCGATTAAGGTAATCTCTATATTTGGTATTGAGTAAATTGTCAATTCTAGCATAGATTTTTAGATGAACATTTTTAATGTTTCTTTCTATAGAACAACTTAAACCCAATAAATTATAGGCATTAGGAACGGGTGTAAAATCTTGAGAAGAGAGTAAGTTATTTTGCCTGAAAACATATTTGTTGTGTAGCTCTAAAGCTAGGTTGCTAAAACTGCCAACCTTTGGGAAGACATAACTAACCTTGGCAAAGAGGTTATTAGCAGGCATATAAACCAAGGGAATTTGATTGCCCAAATCGTCTCCTCTTAGGTAAGCATATTGCGCCTTAATACTTAGTTTTTTGGTTATATTATAAGTGGCAGAAAGATCTAAGCCATAAATTTGCGCCAAACTTTGTTGGTATTTATAAACAGGAAAAGCACCTCTTATCGTCAATCGAATTTCCTCTTGAGGATTGAGATAAATATAATTATTAATCCATTGGTGATAAAATAAAGCTTCTATAAAAAAAGTCTTTTTAAAATTCCAATCAATGCCCAGAGTAGTTTTGAGCGCTTGTTCTATTTTTAGTCCAACATCCCCTTCTTCGATGCCACTGACGCCTTGATGCAATCCATTGCTGTATAATTCATTGATACTAGGGTTTCGAGTAGCATAGCCAACATTTAGCGCTATTTTTAAGGTTTTAAGTGCTTGATAATTAAGCCCTATTAAAGCACTAAAATTATGAAAATTATTATTGTAGCGGACAATTTCTCTAGGCAAGTAAGTAGAAATAGCAGCAACAGCTTGATGCATAAAATCGTAGCGTCCTCCAAAATCTAAAAATATTTTTTTATAGCGTTTGGTCAAGTGTACAAAAGCACCCACTTCATAAGCAAAATAATCTGGAATTAAGGGCAAAACACCTGTTTCGGGACTATTGGTATTGTCAATAAATCGACCTTGAATGCCCGTTTTTATCGTCAATCCATTGTCAAAGGCATTAAAATATTTGCCTTCTATCGCATTCGTCCATTGCCTCAAAGCCAAGGCAGGTTTTTCAGACGCATTTCCTCTTCGAACATCAAATTCCTTCCGATTATTCAATTGCCCAGCATAAGTGAAATCAATATATTGATTGCTATTGATGTAATAACGGCTGTTTAGTTTGAGTAAGTGGTGACCAACTCGCTGAAAGGGCGCTTCGATGGCATAAGAAAAATAAGGTTTTGTAAAGAAGGGAACTTCTTGCACTAAAGCACTTCTTAAATCCGTCAAATTTCCTATATGAGAACCTCTAAGAATGCCTATTTCTGTGTTAAAAGAACTGAAATATAATTTGGTAAACCATTTGTCTGAAAATGATTTTTCTAATTGAATGGCAATATTTGCTTCTTGATTTCCAGTGTTTCGTAGAAAGTAAGAAGGGCTGTGTCGATCGCCACTTTTTTTGAGGGTACCTGTAATTTTCCAAGCCAGTAAAGGATGGTTCATTTCTAACTGTAGATTCAAACCATGCCCAAATCCATTGGATTCAAAATAGTAATTGGTTCTGCCATTTAGTTTTCTACTTTTATTAATATTATTAGGCTCCACCAAAATAAAACCACCCAAAGAGCTTCCTTGATATTCCAATGCCGCTGCGCCTTTAATGACAGAGATTTGATTGGCAACCAAAGGGTCAATTTCAGGGCTGTGGTCATTGCCCCATTGTTGCCCACTTTGAACAACACCATTGTTTAAAACGATCAAACGATTGCCAGACAAACCATGTACAACAGGTTTAGAAATACCATTGCCGTTTTTAAGGGTACTAACTCCAACGATGTTTTCTAGTAAGTTAGATAAGTTTTTATCCGCATTTTGGAGAATCTCTTCTTCACTTAAAGAGGCGGAAGGTTGGGCTGATGTTGGTGCTTTGTCTTTGGAAACAAGCACTTCATTCATATTATAAGTAAGGTCCTTGAGATAGAAATCTACAAGGGTATCTTGTGGTATGAAAACAGAAAAAGTATCTGTTAAATAGCCCAATTGATAGACAATTAAGGTGATTTCACCTTCACACAAATCATTAATTTGAAAACAACCACTACTGTCACTAGTCGCTCCTTTTTGAAATTCTTTAATAAGAATATTGGTATAACGCATAGAAATTCCTGTATTAGCATCTTTGATAGAGCCCACCAATGTACTCGTACAATTTTGGGCAGATGTTAATACAGGAATTAGGTAAAAGGATAAAAAAAGAGATAAAATAACCATAAATTTACGATGCATCTGCTTTGTCCCTCTACTTATAAAAGATGAAAATAATAATCTATTGAACATCTATATCAAAGCTCACTTCAATGTCAGTTTCTCCGCCAGCATTGCTTATATCTCCAGTGTTGACACCAGTCGCAGATTTGTTAGGTTCATGTCTTAAAGTGATTTTTAGTGTTCCAGCACCTGCTGTTGTTGTGGTAAGGGTGCTAGATAATCCCAATGGATTGCCATCGCCGTCCATATCAGTATACTGTACGCTTAATCCACTTACTGTTGATTCAAAAAATAATTGGTGATCTGCATCTTCTTCTGCAACCTCTGTAGAAATACTATCGACAGGGTTAACTGTCTCATTTAGCAAGACTATTGTACCAGTATATGTTTTGTTAATTTCTAAAGTACCATTTGTTATCACTGGAGCATTACCACCATCTCCATCCAAATCTTGGAAGCTTAAAAGAACAGGCGTTCCTCCTCCAACGGGGCTTAGGCTATATTGAAGTGTTGTGATTACTTCTTCATCATTAGGAACTACAGGCGTTTTTTCACAAGCAGAAAATAGAATTGTAAAAATTAAAAGACCAATAAAAAGGATTGTGTTTTTTTGCATGATTTGGCGTTTAAAAAGAATAAATTAGTTTGTTTCTAGAACAAAGATAATTCTTAAATGCAACATTGTTGCATTAAAAGAAAAAAATATTCTCTTTTACCAAAAAAAAGATCTTATTACAAATAAAATAATACGCTCTGAGGCAATACAATTTTATTTATAATAAGATCTTTCCTAGACTTAATATTATCGTTCTTTGACAACTCGTGTGGTAATAAGCTAAACCATTTTTCTATTAGACAGTATGAGTAGTAAGTTTTAAGTAGAAAGTCGTCTGTTTTATTTTGATAATAAACGACTTACGACTTTCTACTTAAAACTTATATCCCAATTCATAGCTGTTAAAAGATAGCCTATGTTTTAAACTCCACACGATTTGCAAAAGAACCCATATTATAAGTTATTTTTGAAACTTGTCATTAAAGGTCTTAATCAAGTCGAGGGTCGTTGTATCTGTATTATAAACAGAATACCAACCTTGATATTCATGTGGTGGATCGCCAATCAAATCGTCTCCAGCCTCATAAACAGATCTTGGGAC
>CALDEP010000489.1 GCA_937942475.1 uncultured Aureispira sp. | reverse complement strand
ATTTCTTGATATTCTAACTTAAAATTGATCAAACCATCGGTACTTTTTAAGTCGGTAGGTAAGTTAAATTCTATCCATGCCTTCCCTACTAAATCTGTCTTGGTGCTTGCTGCTGCAATCTGCTTTCCTTCTAAAAAGATGCTATAAGTGACTTTTTTATTTTGAATCGGCTTATTAAGCAAATTTCGAAGATTCAAACTAGCCTGAACAGCACTTCCAGGACCATAACTTTCTCTTTCAAAATCCAAGTCCATTAAGACATTGGAATAAACAATGGATTGTATGTTGATTGATTTTTCAAAATAGCCTTGTGTGGTCTTTTCCATCCAGTCTGTATAAACTCTTAATTTATACCAACCGCCCTTCTCTTTTTCGTCAATCAAAAAATCCCCTGCAAGAACAGTTGTACTATCGTATTTTAATAAAATATTTTGTTGGACGGCTCCTGAAGGATCAATTAATTCTACTCGAATAAAAGTACTCTTCTTCGAAAGCAACAAAGCTTCGTCCATGACATAAATTGAAAACCAAATATTTTGCCCCAATTTGTAAAACGTTCGATCGGTCTGAACATAGACTTTCTCTTGCCCTAAGATGGCATTAAAACCGCTTAGTTTTTTTTCCAGAGCTTCTTGTGCAAAAGCGTTATTATACAAGACAAAGAACAAGAACAAACAACTTAACAATCGTTTATTTATTGATATAGATAGCATATATTGGTAGTTTTAGGTGAGCAGCTTCTTATAAATAGATGTCTAATTTTCTTATTTTGGTGTATTCGTCGATGAATCAGCTGCTTTGAACTAAAAACATAGTTAAGTTATGTTAAAATAATCTTGCTCTAAATAAGTCTTCTTTTATTGTAAAAAAAAACGTTCTTTGATCAGTCAAAGAACCCTCCTAAACATGAGCTATCCCAAATTATATGCTAACAACACTTCCCCAGTACTATAGCTTTAGAACAAAGCAATTTTTTAGAATACTGAAAGACATTGGTATTGGACACCTAGTGATTCTTACCCCTATTTTATTTATAGGTATATTAGGTGGGCTTCAATTTATCTTTACCAGTCAAAGTTTTACCGTTGCAGGCTTCTTGCTTTTTACCTTAGCAGGGAATCATTGGAATCGAAAAGATCGCTTTTTTTTAGAACAATTATCGCTTCCCATTTCTATTATTTTTTTCTTGGATTATTTGATACTTTCTAGCCCTTTTATCGCTTGTTTTATCTTTTGGGCGAAATGGCAAAATTTAATTGTTTTAATCCTAGGTCTTTGCATTTTAGCATTTATAAAACCACCTTATCACAAAGGTGCTAATAAAAAAATGACCCTCCTTTTTCCTTTAGAATGGATTCCTTTAGAACTTTTTGAATGGCGGACTGGTTTGCGACAAAATATTTCGCTATTAATACCAATCTATTGCATAGGATTAGGCTTGAGTATTTATCCTGTTACTACGCCAATTTTTATTTTTTTAATGGCTTGGGCGACAAGTACTTTTTTCCAATTCTTTGAGAACAAAGATTTATTATTAACCGTTAATCACGACAAGAGATTATTAGAAAAAAAGACAGTCGGAAGCTTAAAACTATTCAATTTATTGATGCTGCCACATTACTTGCTTTTTGTTTTTTTTAACCCTCAACCTATCTATTTAGGCGTTTTAGCTATTGTTACCATTATCGCTCAATTGATTATTATTTTTTCAATTGCCATGAAATATAAAACCTATAGTTTCCACGAACACAAAATATACAACAGCTTGCCTTTAGCCATTTTTATAGGCTGTTGGACGCTTCCTTTTTTGTGGCCCATTCCTATTTTAATGCTCATTCATTTTTGGAAAAAAGCCAAAGAAAACTTAATTTATCACTATGCTTAACATCAAAAATTTAACCGTTTCTTATCAAAAAGATCGTATTCTCAATGCATTGAACATGGAGTTTCAACCAGGAGAAATTCATGGCATTTTGGGTATGAATGGCGCTGGGAAAAGTACTTTTTTTAATAGTATTTGCGGTCTAAAATCTATAGATAGTGGCGAATGTTTGTATCAAAACGAATGGGTCAACAGCGATCATATTGCGTTTATGCAAACCCACACTAATTTTTATCCTTACATGAAAGGGATAGAATACCTTCAATTAATTGGCAAACAAAACCCTAGTTTTGATCCTCATCATTGGAATAAAATCTTTGAATTGCCCTTAAATCAATTGGTAGAAAATTATTCTACAGGAATGAAGAAAAAATTGGTTTTCATCGGCATTTTAGCCCAAGATAGACCCATTTTAATTTTGGATGAACCCTTTAATGGAGTCGATATTGAAAGCAATGAAAAGATCATTCAAATCCTAGAATATTTACGCAAAAAAGGACGTTCTATTTTGCTTTCTTCGCACATCATTCACTCCTTAACGGATTGTTGTGACAAGGTCAGTTATTTAAAAAATGGGGTCTTCGCTCGAACTTATTTTAAAGAGGATTTTACAGAGTTACAAGTTTTAGTGAAGGAATTAGTGAGCCAAGATGTTGCCGATGTGCTCGATTCTTTGGATAAAGCATAATTAATTCAAAGAATAAAATAAAACAACTAACTAATTAACAACCAACTGATTAACAAACTAAAAAAAGCTAAAACCGTTTGAGTGAAATGTTAATAAAAAGTTAATAAAAATCTTTTTACTTGGATTTATAGTTTATTTTGATCTATCTTTGTGTCAACAAAAAGAAAAAGTTCAGTTACAATACTTCCAGTGAATTTATATTTGTTTTGATAGAAAAACAAAAAACTCACGAAGTGTTTATACATATTTATAAAGATGAAAATCTTTATACATTCTTATCAAGAAAGGTGGAGGGATTAGGCCCTACGAAACCTTGGCAACCTACCCAATTCGGGAAAGGTGCCACTTCCTTCTCTAACCCAGTTAGAGAGAGATAAGTTGCAAATTAGAGCACCATATAAATTTTATATAAAACGTTCTTCTAGCACTTGTCTAGAAGAACGTTTTTTTTGTTGGTGCGCACCTCAAAAAGAAGGAACTTCTTGGCAGTTTTCTCGGTAAGTAATGGAATGAATTTTATTACATAAAAACAGAGAAAAAGAGCTATAACATGAGTATTACGACATTAAAACTAGGCATTTTTGGATTTGGTTGCGTTGGTCAAGGTTTACACAATGTTCTTTCCAAAACCAAAGGAATCAATGCTACTATTGAAAAAATTTGCATCAAACATCCTGATAAAATCCGATCGCTAGATGCTGCTTATTTTACAACCGATCCTTCCGAGATTTTGGACAATCCTGAGATTGATGTTGTGGTCGAATTAATCGACGATTCAGAAGCGGCTTACCACATTGTCAAAGAAGCCTTGATCAAAGGAAAAGCGGTGGTTAGTGCCAACAAAAAGTTAATTGCTGAGCATTTAGAAGAATTGTTGTTCTTACAAAGCAAACACAAAACGCCATTGCTCTACGAAGGTTCTGTCTGTGGGAGTATTCCTGTTATTCGCAATTTGGAAGAGTATTATGATAATGATTTATTAAGTTCTGTTTCTGGAATTTTTAATGGCTCTACCAATTATATTTTATCAAAAATGCGAAATGAGGGCTTGGACTTTGACCTTGCGCTCAAAGAGGCACAAGACAAGGGGTTTGCGGAATCTGATCCTCTTTTGGATGTTGGTGGTTTTGATGCAAAATACAAATTGTGCATTACCTTATTGCACGCATTTGGGCTCTTGGTACGCCCTGAAAATGTCTTGAATATTGGCATTCAAAACCTAAGTGATCAAGACGTTAATTATGCCACTCAAAATAATCAAAACATCAAATTGGTGGTGCATGGTCAAAAACAAGGACAACATATTTCCGCCTTTGTCATGCCGACTTTTGTCTCTGCTGATAATCCTTTGACCAATGTCCACAATGAGTTTAATGGCATCTTGCTGGAATCAGCCTTTGCCAATCAACAATTTTTTGGTGGAAAAGGAGCAGGAAGTGACCCAACAGGTTCTGCGGTTTTGTCTGATATTAGTGCCTTGACTTATGGCTACAAATACGAGTACAAAAAACTGCATCAAAATACCCTCGTTAGCTATTCTACACAACAGCTCTTAGAAGTTTACGTCCGTTATCAAGACAAAGAGACCGTACAATGGGATGCTTTCCAAAACATTAGCCAACGCTTTGAATCTAAAGCATATAGCTATGTCATTGGTTCTATTTATTTGGAGCAATTATTACAAGAAGAATGGGCTTTGAATGATCGTATTTCTATCGTACTCAAATCTATTTTGGATGGAGAAATATTGGAGGCAACAAACAAGGAGATACATGCCGCTTTATAAGCGGTTTAGGTTCCTATAAAAAATAAAAAAGAGCAAGGTTGAAGTTTCTGTTTAGGTTCTTCAAACATGCTCATGGGATTGGTTTTGGAATCTATTGATTCGTTCTCTTTGGATTTCAATTCCTTCCCTTTTAGAAAAAAAATTGCCAATTTGGCAAGGTAAAGCTATTTTTAATTAGTTAGGTAGTTAGTATATGGAATCCATCTTCAGTCGTGGTAAACTGAAGATGGTTCTGTATGTTATTTATTGACGAGCCGTTACTTTTAAGGTAAACTCTCCTGTATTGTTTTCATCTAAGCCTGTTACAGCAACAATGACGTGTGTTTTTGTAGAGCCTGCTTTCATCATAATACGTTCTAACTCTCCTTGTGGTTTAGCACTAGAACTACAGCCTGATTTGCTCACATTTTCTAAATATGGAGGCACATCATAACGCTTGGCGTCAA
The DNA here is from genome assembly GCA_937942475.1 of uncultured Aureispira sp. Classification (GTDB taxonomy): domain Bacteria; phylum Bacteroidota; class Bacteroidia; order Chitinophagales; family Saprospiraceae; genus Aureispira. The sequence goes on along the minus strand of CALDEP010000489.1, from coordinate 2,238 downwards.
TCATGTAACCATATAAACTCATGTCGTTGTTGGTTGTCGTTTCTATCAAAACTTTGGTATTGGCTGGCACTTCAAAAGCAAACAAACGATGATGCCCACTAAAGTATCTTTTTTGCGCTTCTGTAAAACAGTTGACAGAACCACGCATTCCAAAACGCAAATCGACAAAACGACCTTCTGCTAAATCTCCTTTAACACTTAGCGTTTTATTTAATTCGACTTTCAAGACCTTTACATGATCTGGAAATTGAGCATTGGCAGTCGTAATCATAGCGCCCATGAATAGAATTGTAGCGATTAATAATTTCATTTTTTAAGCTTATTTTAAGTATTGATGAAATGTGGTGGGGGCATTTTAGTTGTATTACTATACTACTAAGATACAATATTTTTATTAAAAATTGAATCACCCCATACGGTAGTTAGCTGTAGCCAAATTTGTACCAGTTGTTTTATTAGGGTTAATAAGTGTAATACTTCGTGGAGTTTTTAGTTTTTTTTGCAAAAAACATAAAAACACATCTTGCATTAAATTGATTATCAGTTTATTAGAACTTTGAACACATAAAAGCCATCTGACTGATAATCAATCTAATACAATTTAGCTACGCTGTTATTGCGTGACCTACACGAAGTATAGTAAGTGCAATTCTTCTACTTTATTTCATGCTAAAAAAGCTTTCCTCTTGATCTAGTTTTTCACAAAACTCATTTGCTAATAAAGCATTCATTCTATTCGAAAAACCAAAAACCATTTAATAGTTACAAAAAAACGTAACTTTGTCTTTTACAAAAAATTATTATCAATGAAAACATTAACCTTATCTACCCTAATTCTTTTCTTTTTATCTATCCTCTCTACGGCTGTCCATGCACAAAATGTTACTATTCCTGATGCTAATTTTAAAGCCTATTTGATTGGTAATACATCTATAAACACGAATGGTGATGCTGAAATTCAAGTGAGTGAGGCGAATGCTTTTGGTGGGATAATTGATTGCCATTTTATGTTTATTTCAGATTTAACAGGAATAGAAGCTTTTATTAATATTATAAATTTAGATTGTTCCAGCAATCAATTAACAAATTTAGATGTCGCTACAAACACTGCTTTAACACATCTAAATTGCCACGACAATCGATTAACAAATTTAGATGTCACTACAAACACTGCTTTAACATATCTAAAGTGTTACGACAATCAATTAACAAATTTAGATGTCACTACAAACACTGCTTTAACATATCTAGATTGTTACAACAATCAATTAACAAATTTAGATGTCGCTACAGGCACTGCTTTAACATATCTAGATTGTTACAGCAATCAATTAACAAATTTAGATGTCGCTACAAACACTGCTTTAACACATCTAAAGTGTTACTACAATCAATTAACAAATTTAGATGTCGCTACAAACACTGCTTTAACATATCTAGATTGTACCGAGAATCCATTAACAAATTTAGATGTCGCTACAAACACTGCTTTAACATATCTAAGTTGTTCCAAGAATCAATTAACAAATTTAGATGTCGCTACAAACACTGCTTTAGTACGACTATATTGTAGCAAGAATCAACTTACTAATTTAAATGTAGCGAATGGGAACAACTCTAGCTTCACTCAATTTGATGCAACAGACAACCCAAACCTAAGCTGTATACAAGTAGATGATGTAGCCTACAGCACAACAAACTGGATAAGTATAGCTGCAACAGCAAGTTTCAGCACATTTTGCCCACCTGTATCTATAAATAAATTAGAAGATAACAAACTCACAAATGTTCAAGTATATCCAAATCCTACTTCTAAAAATGTAAGTATTGATTTGAACAAAAATTACAAAGAAATAACCATCTTAATTACCAATACAATTGGACAAGTTGTCTTGTCTAAACAATACACAGCACAACAATTCATCAACTTAGATTTAGAAGGAAATAGTGGCGTTTATTTTGTAACCATTCTTACAGAAGAAGGCACATCAAAAACAAAAGTGATAAAAGCCTAAAACGCTATCACTTAGCCTAAAATTAAAATGAGCTGTTATCCTTTTTAGATAGCAGCTCATTTTTTTTCTAAAAGTCCAACTCTTCCACCACTTTACTCGGTTTCATTCTGCTCAGATTAAAACTAAAGGTAATGCGACGATAAAATTCTGTTCCAGCAAAAGATTTCACCTTATTTTCAATGGTATCTGTTCCAAACAAAGGCAAATAAATACCTGCTGCGCC
>CALDEP010000488.1 GCA_937942475.1 uncultured Aureispira sp. | reverse complement strand
AAAAAAAGCATACATCAAATTTAGCCCTAACAAAACCGCATTAAGGACAGGATAGGTCCAAGCCAAAGCATACCAATATTCAGGTCTAACAAAGCAGGTAAATACCAAAAGAATATGCAAGGCGGAAATTAGCAGGTGTGTGCTTTTCCCCATTGCTCGAACGAAAGTATACACCATTGCACACAGGAGAATTAATCTCCAGACAATTTTTTCAGGAGGAATTGTTGAGATTCCAAGCCAATCTGGTCTTCCTATCGTTTGGTTGAAATTCCAAGTTCCTATTCTAAGAAAAAATTGGTCGTTTACATCTAAAAAAAGGAATAGAATTCCTAAAGCAATAAACACCCAAGACAAGTACCTTGTTAGTATATTTTTCATACACAATCGTCTTATTTTATTTCTGAATCTAAGACCTCAACAGGCTCCTCTTCTTTGTCCTTCCGAATAATAAAAACAACGCCCAGAATCAAAATAGTTGCCGCCCAAGCAGATTGACTTGTAATCACTTCATCATTTAGATAAGCACCTAAGGCCAAGGCTATAATTGGATTAATATAAGTTACGGTAGCAACTCTTCGAGGATCATCTTTTAGCAATAGATAATTGAAGGCAGAATAAGCAATGATAGATCCAAAGAAAAGAAGGTACAACAAACAAAAGAAGGCTTTCCAAGTGAATCTTGCAGGAATCGAGCTTAAATCTTCTTGAAAAATGGTACTAACCATTAACAAAACAAAACCTGCTGCAAGCAATTGAATTGAGGTGTTGGCAACTTTTGATTCTGGCATATCCATACGCTTGATATAGATAGAGCCGACGGTCCAGCTTACAATCGAAATCGAGATGGCAATAATACCCTTATAAGCATCAGGGCTTGTTGTAATGGTTTCTTGGCTAATTAAAATATACATACCAACCATTCCCAAGCCTACACCAAATAACTTTTGAAAACTAGCTCGTTGACCAATTAGCACCCAAGACAAAATAACCAACAGCAAGGGTTCACAGCCCACAATCAAAGAAGCCATTCCTGTATCCAAATACAAGACGGACCACATGGTGCCACCAGAACCAATTCCTAAGATTAGAATCCCAAAAAGAGCCGCATTTTTAACTTGGTTTTTCGTCGCATTTTTGACGCCCTTATAACTAAACGCCAACAACAATAATCCTGCAGTTACAAAACGAACCCCAGTCATAAAAAAAGGCGGAAAAGCTTCAAAAGCCCAATCGGTCGCCAAATAAGTAGAGCCCCAAATAACGTAGATACAAAGATAAGATATTGGTATTAAATAACGGTCGGAGCGCAAGGTTTCCAAATTCATTTTTTTTTGCCCCAAAGGTATTTATAAAATCCCCAACATTGTATTTAATGTCGTACTTTTTTGACCCCGAATTAAATCCACGATACTTCCTCTAAAATTGGTTTCCTTTGGATCTATTTTTCCTCCATGATCGACTAACAATTGAACTATTTTTAATAATTCATCGTCTAATTTTGAGAACATCAATAGATTATAAAAGGGAGAACCTCCTGAACTCGCTTCATTCGGGTTTGCTCCATGCGTCAACAAGGTTTTTATAATTGGATAACTTCTTTTAAAACAAGCCATTGCTAAAGCTCCAGACAGGTCGATGTTTTCTTTTTGTAATAATGCCTTAATTGCTGTTGCCGCCTTTTCTCGAACCAACAATCGCAACAAAGACAGTTTGTTGTAATCGTATACATTTGGTTTTGATAATTGTGGTAATAAGGACAAAACCTCTGCTTCGTCCTCTAACAAAGCTGCCTGCATAACCTTTAAAGCAATATTATCAGCAGAAAAAGCAGCTTCTTCTGCTCCTAAAAATCCTATAATGACTTTCTTTCCATGCAAAATTGCCATATCCAAAGGCGTCCAAGCAAATTCATTTCGGGCATTCATATCTGCGCCTTTTTCAACTAATAATTGACAGATATTGATCCAACCTTTGCCAGCAGCAACATGCAAGGGAGTGTATCCATATTGATCGACCACGTTCACATCTACACCACTTTCTAACAAACAAGTCAAGACTTTTGGCTCATCCCAAAGCACGACACCAAATAAAATAGTTCGACCGCAGGCATTTTTTTCATTCACATCCAAGCCCAAACCAATTAGAAAAGCCAAGAGCTTTACTTTGGTGCTAGAACGATCTCCATAACGCATTTTAGTAATGGCGTAAAATAGGTTTTCATTCGCTGCATTTCTAGTATAGATATCAGCCCCAGCATCTACCAAATACTGCCCAATCGTCGTTGATCTAGACAAGATCGCTTCATACAAAGGGCTGTGTCCTGCGCCTAAAGTGGATTCCAAATCAGCGCCTAATTTGACAAAATATTTAACAAAAGAGAGCTTCCTATAATTCACGGCATAATGCAGCAAGGTTCCATTAAACAAACCCAGACTATCGGTTACAAGGGTATGCATCATCCTTTCGGGATGCTCAAAAGTAGCCTTAAATTCCTTGACCGTTCCACGTTCAATCAGTTGGATTGCTTTTTCCATATTATTATAACCTTACTCATGTTACGCAAAACTCAAAGCGCAGCGCTCATGAGCGAAGCGAACTAAAAATAATT
>CALDEP010000487.1 GCA_937942475.1 uncultured Aureispira sp. | reverse complement strand
GCTCGAATAATGGCACACAATTGAATGCGTTCACCAATGGATTGCAATTGCTTATTTTCTGAGGCTAAAAGTGCTTCTTTAATCGGTTCCAAAGCCCATAAGGCACGTTCCAATTGCTTCACCTCTCTAGGAATAATTTTCCCCAAAGGAACCTTAGAAATCAAACGCTCTAAATCTCCAATTTGACGAATTTGAGTATCCACCAAAGTTGCAATATCGCCATTATCAATAAAATGACGCACCACTTGATGGCGTGCCGTGACTGCATTTTGATCCTTTAGCGGCAAGATCATCCAACGCTTCAACATCCTTGTTCCCATTGGAGAAACCGTCTGATCGAGAATGTTCACCAAAGGAACGCCTGAAGCGTGTGGAGAATGCACCAATTCTAGATTGCGAACCGTAAATTTATCCAACCACACATAACGATCGGGTTGAATTCTAGCGATATTGGTAATGTGTTTTAAGTTGGTATTTTCCGTTGTGGCGACATAATGCAAAATAGAACCTGCTGCAACTTGCGCTAATTCCATCGCTTGTACACCAAAACCCTTCATGGAGTTCACCTCGAATTGTTGCAATAATTTCTCTTGCCCATAATCGTTTGTGAACACCCAATCGTCTATTCCATATTGATAGAAACTATCTCCAAAGTGTTTGATAATGTCTTTTTGACGCCCTTTACCAAAGATAAGTTCAGAAGGTTGAAAGCTTTGTAACAACTTATCAATGTACATTATAGATCCTTCACTAACCAAAAACTCTCCTGTAGAAATATCCAAAAAAGCCAAACCAGCTTGCCCCTTCTTACCAAAATGAACCGCAGCCAAATAATTGTTGCTTTTGTGATCCAGTATTTTATCATTCACCGTCACCCCTGGCGTCACGACTTCTGTAACGCCACGCTTTACTAATTTTTTTAGTTTACTTGGCTTTTCCAATTGATCACAAACCGCTACTCGATAGCCTGCTTGTACCAATTTAGGCAAATAGGTATCTAGAGAATGGTATGGGAAACCTGCCAATTCTACTTTTGAAGGACCATTATTTCTTGCGGTTAAAACAATTCCCAAGACATTGGAAGCTGTAATTGCATCCGTAGAAAATGTTTCGTAAAAATCTCCTACTCGAAATAATAAAATAGCATCCGAATATTTTGCTTTTAATTCTTCATATTGAGTCATTAAAGGCGTTTGCTTTTTTACTTTGGTAGTCGTCTTCTTTTTTGCCAAAATTTAGGTGTTTTATAGTTGACTAATTACAATATTGCCTGCTGTAGTAGTCCGTTTATTATTATAATATTACTTAAATTGACCAGTAAAAGCAGCTGCCTTTATTGGTCAATTTTATTAAAATTTGTCGTTCTTTGACTAATGCCCTTATTTTATGCCTGAGTTTCCGTTTCAGTTTTTGCGCCCAACATTCCAAAGTACATGATATAAGCATAACAAGCTAAGACCAAAACAAAGGCTACTTTAAAACCAGATACATCGGTTAATAAGCCATATAAAGGCGGTATAATCGCTCCTCCAACAATCATGGTACAAAGAATTCCAGATGCTTGAGGTTTCAAATCTCCAACATCTCTAATTGACAAAGAAAAGATTGTTGGAAACATAATAGAATTAAATAAGCCTACTCCTAGAATCGACCACATGGCTACCATTCCGCTCGTTAACATTGACAGCCCAAGCATTAGCATGGCACTTATTGCAAAGGCTCCTAAAACTTTTCCTGGATTGTACACTTTAGTCAAATAAGCTCCAATAAATCGTCCGACCATAGCCCCTCCCCAGTAGAAGGCAACAAATAGACCCACAATTGCTTTTTTATCTAAAGAAGCCAAATCATCTATACGAAATATAGTGGAGGCAATACTAGTCATTACAGAAGATTCTACAATAGCAAGATGCATGTTCATACTGATAAAGTAATTGACCAAGTAACTTCCAATAGCTACCTCTGCACCTACATATACAAAAATGCCAATAGCTCCCATTACCAACATCTTATTTTTCAATGCTTCACCATATCCTGAATTTGAAGAACTTTTAATAATATTTGGTAATTTTACGAACACAAAAATAAGTGCTAATAAGATAATAAGTCCAACAAGTATTAAGAAAGGAAATTGTACGGCAGTTGCTTCGCTGATATAATAACTAGTTTTATCGGCTTCTGATAATAAGGCAAGTTCTTCTTCTGTTTTAATGGTATCACTTAACAAAAAGATCGCTCCAAGAATGGGGGCAATTGTAGTTCCCAAAGAATTAAATCCCTGTGCTAAATTCAATCGACTAGAGGCTCCTTCTGGAGCTCCTAATACAGTAACATAAGGATTTGCAGCTACTTGTAGTATTGTTATTCCTGCTGCTAAAACAAAATAGGCTAACAAGAAAATTTCAAATACCCTATAATCTGCTGCTGGATAAAATAGAAAACCGCCAAGTGCCATCGTCAATAAGCCCAATATAATCCCCTTCTTATATCCAATTCTAGTCAAAATTGCTCCTGCTGGTATTGAAAAGAAGAAAAAAGCCATAAAGAAAGCAAATTGAACTAAACCTGATTGAAAGTAGGTTAGTGTAAACAAATCTTTAATTCTTGGAATCAAAGAATCTACCAATACAGTTATAAATCCCCATAAAAAAAATAAAGAGGTCAAGAATATAAAAGCACTTCTGTAGTTTTTAGCAGCTCCACTAGTCGTACTAGTGTTGTCTAAAATAGAATCAGTTGGATTTTGTTCAGCCATTGTTTTTTTTTATAGATTTCTATATAAAACCACTAATAGGGGAAGTAGATTTACTACAATTCTATTGCTTATTTTCGTAAATTTGTTGTTTGATAGAGCAAAATACTAAAACCCTTTAATAAAGTTAATAATATGACAGAGAATAATTTCAAAATAGAGTCTAGGGGTTTTCTTTTCATCGACCTTAAAGCTTCTATGGAAAAAGTGGATCAATTGGGTTTATTAACCTACAGTTCTTTCATTAATTTTTGTTTTAACACCTTGGAGTCTGTTCGCAAAACCTTTCCAAATATAGAAGTGCATCAATATGCAGGCGATGGCGTGATACTTACTTGGACGCAAAAAGCCACAACGGCACAAGCCATTGAGTGTTTTCAACAATTCCTAAATGCCTTGGAGGCAGCGCGTTCGTTCTTTGAAAAGGAGTATCAAATTTTCCCTTCTTTTTCTGCTGCCATTAATTGGGGCGAAACGGTAGAAGGTAATTTGGGCGGTTTTCGGGTCTTTTATGGTAATGCCATCAATAGCACGGCTCGCTTGCAGGCTTTGTGCAGCCATTATGAGCAAGCTCTAATTCTTGGAGAAGCGGTTTTAAAAGCCTGTCCTGATTTGGAATTGGTTTATCTGAATCGAGTGTACTTGAAAGGTATGAAGACGGCTATGGA
>CALDEP010000486.1 GCA_937942475.1 uncultured Aureispira sp. | reverse complement strand
AATTAACAGACTATTATACAATCAATGTTATCAACTATCCGAATTTTGTTCTTAAGTGTTATTCAGAATATCAATTTTATTCAACAATTCTGCTCGGTAGCCTTTGCCAAAAGGCAATTCATGCTTTCCTATTTTTAAATTGATGTAACCAATAGAATCAATTTCATTTAAATTCACGGCATAGCTCCGATGAAGTTTAAAGAAATAATTCGGTAGTCGCTCAATGAGTTTGGATAAACTACCTCGAACCAAAAACTCTTTATTCTTAGTAATCAAATTAACATAAACATGCTCACTTTTAAGAAATAAAATCTCCTCAAATTTCACTTTTTCAAATTGCTGCTTGTGTTTAACAAACAAGGCATCATTAAGAATAATATTGTCGTCTTGGTCTTTTTCTAAGTCACTTTCTATTCTTTTTTCACCAGGCTTTCCTACATTATTTTGACTATAATTGTATAAGGCTATTTCGATAGAAGTAAACAAATCATTTTTATCAAAAGGCTTTAACAAATAAGCTGGAGGGCTTACCTTTTTAGCTCGTTCTACTGTTGCAGGATCTGCATTAGAGGTTAAGAATATAAACGGAATTTTATATTCATCTCTAATCTTCCAAGCTAAATCAATGCCATCTCGTCGTCCTGCTAATTGGATATCCAACAAAGCCAAATCAGGTTTTTCCCTTTCTAATGTTTCCAAAGCTTCTGTATAACTCACTGCGGGTTCCAAGACTTCGTAGCCTAATTCTTCTAGAATATCGCAAATATTATCTGCAATAATCAACTCATCTTCAACAACTAATATTTTAATCTTTCCCATTTAATCTATCGTTTTACGCAATGCTGTATTCTTAAATTCAATACAAAAACAAGCACCATTATCATTTTTATAGGTCGCTTTTCCTAATAACTGCTTACTCAAGCGGCGCACCAATCGCAGCCCTAAACTTCGAGCCTTTTGTAAGTTAAAATTAGCTGGCATTCCATTTCCATTGTCTTTTACCTCCAATGTATAACTTCCTGCTTCTTTTTGTTTCAATCGAATGCTTAATTCCCCTTGCTTGCCTTCTTCAAAAGCATATTTACAAGCATTTGTCAGCAGTTCATTTAAAATTAAACCCAAAGGAATAGCCGTATCAATATCAAAAGCTACTTTTTCATCAACATCGAGTGCTAAACTAGGCGGTACAGAAGTTAAGGTTACCATGATTTGTTCAAACAATTGCCCAATATATTCCTTAATATTGATCCTTGCAAGATGCTCATGTTGATACAATTTATGGTGAATCAAAGCCATTGATTTGACCCTAGACTGTCCATCTGCAATGGCAGAACGTGCCACATCATCATCCAATTTACTCGACTGTAAATCCAATAAACTGGAGATAATTTGTAAATTATTCTTCACTCGATGATGAATTTCTTTTAGCAAGAGTTCCTTTTCTTCGTTTTGCTGATCGACTAATTTTTTCTGTTGTGTAATCAAGCTATTCTTAGATATTAACTCTTCATTGGCACGTCTTTTTTGAGCAAAAAACCAGTATAAAAGTCCTAACAACAATAAAACCACAGACAAGGCTCCTCCAACAACATACAATAAGGTTTTTTGCTGCTTATTCTCGACCAGCTGCAAGGCTTTTTCCTGATTCAAACTTTTTATTGCAAGCTCTTTTTTCTCTGTTTTGTATTTGACCTCTAAATCCTCTAGTATTTTTACGGATTCTTCCCGATACGAAGAATCAGCAAGTGCCGTGTAAATTTTCAGATACTTATAAGCATTATAATGCTTTCCCAAATCAGCATAAATTTCAGATAAGATCTCTGCTATGTTTCTTTTATCGCTTGCCCTTCCAAGCTCATTAGAAATCTCAAAGGATTTTTCGCCATAAAAAACTGCCTTTGTCCAATAGCCTTTCTGCCTACCTTCCTCCTTTTCTCCTTTTGCTTGTAACCAATAAGACTCTGTTAGATTGGAAAACACCATCCCTTGATTGGATCTATCTCCTGTTAATATAAAAAGCTCCAAGGCTTTTGTATAAAACACAATGGCAGTATCATTCATGGCATTATCTCTATAATAATTTCCAAGCTGACGATAACCTGCCCCCTGCAACCGCTTATGATCTATCTTTAAAGCTATTTCTAATGCTTTGTCGGCATACTTCTTAAACGATACCATATCTTCAGCTCTATTCTTATTCATAGACTCACTAGCTTTATTATAGCAAATCGTCGCAAGAATAGAATGGTACCTAGACAATTCAACTGAATCGCCAGTTTCTTCTACTATTTCAAGTGCTTTTTGAGTATATTCAAGACTCTTATCATATTTTCTTTGTTGATTATAAATATCTGCTAAGTGGCGATAACAGCCTATTTCGGTTTCTTGATACTTATTTTTTTCGGCAAGTTTCAAGGCATCCATTGTGTAACGAATAGATAATTCTAGATCATTTATAGAGACATATATTCCAGCCATCAGATAGTAAACACGCATTTCTTGACGTTCATTTATGAGGCCGTTCTTTGTAAATTTAAGGACAGGCTTCATTACTTCTAAGGCCTTTATTGGCGCTCCTTGTGTCAATAATATAGCTGCTTTTCCATAAGAACTAACAAACAACAAACTATCATTAGCCCTTTTATTACTATATGCTATTAATTGTTCAAAACCAGCTAAGCTTAGCTGATAATTTTCCATATCACTAAGCTTATAAGTCAAGGTTTTGATTTTGTCAAAAACAAGTGCTTCTATATTTTCATGGCTATTGAGTGCTAAATCTAAGCATTTTTGGGTGTGCAACAAGCCTGTATCCTTAGATACACTAAAATATTCTTCGGCTATTTGTAGGTGAAGTTTTGCTTTATTAGAATCTACTAATTCCTGTTCCAATTCAAAGATTAAGCGATCCAAATTGGCTTGTGCTTGCCCCTTGATTATGAAAATAAAGGATAAGCCAAGCAATATAAAAAATAGACGACTGGATATAGGTGTACTTCCCATGTGTATTCTTATGATTAAAATTTAAGGCACTATTCAAACTAAAACAAAGTTAAAGTTATCTCTTATTTACGGCTGATTACAAGTCATAATATACAAAAAAAGGGCTTGTAGTTTTACTACAAGCCCTTTTTTATAAAAGTATATATCTACCTTACTAAGCATCTTCCAATGCAGCCACCCCACCAACGATTTCAGAAATCTCAGCAGTAATTGCCTCTTGACGAGCTTTATTATAGTTAATTTTAAGTTCTTTCAACAACTCTTCTGCATTCTCTGTTGCATTCTCCATTGCCGTCATACGAGCACCTTGCTCAGAAGCATTAGAATCAAGAATTGTTTTGTGCAACTGTGTTTTTAGAATAGTAGGAACCAAATACTCTAATAATTCTTCTTGGTTAGGCTCAAAGATAAAGTCTGCATTTTCATCCACACTATCCTCAGCTACTTCTAATTTAGCTACAGGTAAGAATGGCTCTATTGTGAAGTTTTGAATAGCAGCATTTTTAAACTGAGCATATACGATATCAATTGAATCATATTTCCCTGCCTCAAAATCAGCCATCAACTCACTAGCAACTTTCGCAGAATCATCAAAACCAAACGTTTTACCTACGATATCCATATGCTCTCTATTCATGATAGCACCAGCTACACGGTTTTTCAAGTAGTCATATCCTTTTTTACCAATAAAAAGGTAGGTCAACTTCCCTGCTTTATATTGAGCTTCGTATTTACCTTCAGATAATTCAATTCCCAATTTAGAAACATTGGTATTAAAACCTCCACACAAACCTCTGTTAGAAGTAACCACTACTATCAAAGCATTTTCCACTGGACGCTCAACACCAAAAGAAGTACTTGCATCACCTTCCAAATTAGAAAGGATGTTAGATAACATAGCACTCAACTTGTTGGAATAAGGACGCATGTCTACAATAGCCTGTTGTGCACGACGCAGCTTAGCAGCAGCTACCATCTTCATAGCTTTTGTTATTTGCTGAGTAGATTTAACAGAAACAATACGTTCTCTTACTTCTTTTAAGTTTGCCATTTTTATTCTTTATTTTATCCTAATAGTTAATCAGAAGTTGGATTCAGTATTGGATACTGAATCCAACTTCTAAAACTAATATTATTATGCTTAAAATTTAGCTGTTAATTCATTAGCCAAAGCTTCTAACTTCGCTAAATCAGCTTTATCGTATTTACCAGCACGGAAGTTTACTAATACCTCTTCGTGACGCTCTGTCAATTTAGCTAAGAAAGATGCTTCAAATTCCTTAACACGCTCTACAGGTACCTTTTGAACCAAACCTTTAGTTCCCAAGTAGATAATTGCTACTTGTTGTTCTACTGGTACTGGAGAGTATTGCGCTTGTTTCAAGATTTCTACGTTTCTAACCCCTTTGTCTAGAACTGCTTTAGTAGCAGCATCCAAGTCAGAACCAAATTTAGAGAACGCCTCTAACTCACGGTATTGAGCTTGATCTAGTTTCAACGTACCAGATACTTTTTTCATTGGTTTAATCTGAGCGTTACCACCTACACGAGATACCGAAATACCTACGTTAATCGCTGGACGAATACCTGCGTTAAACAAGTTAGATTCCAAGAAAATTTGACCATCTGTAATCGAAATTACGTTGGTTGGGATATAAGCAGAAACGTCACCTGCTTGAGTTTCGATAATTGGTAAAGCAGTCAATGACCCACCACCTCTGATCAAACCAGCTTCTTTCAAAGAAACAGGAACGTCGTTCATATCGTTTGCAATTTCATCATTGTTGATAACTTTTGCAGCACGCTCTAACAAACGAGAATGAAGGTAGAAAACATCACCAGGATACGCCTCACGTCCCGGAGGACGACGTAGTAACAAAGATACCTCACGGTAAGCAACAGCTTGTTTAGACAAATCATCATAAACAATCAATGCTGGACGACCAGTATCACGGAAAAATTCTCCAATAGCAGCTCCCGCAAACGGAGAGTAAAATTGTAGTGGAGCAGGATCAGAAGCCGCAGAAACAACGATTGTTGTATAAGCTAAAGCGCCTTTCATCTCCAATGTTTGAGCAATTTGTGCTACTGTAGAAGCTTTCTGTCCGATCGCTACATAAATACAGTATACAGTCTCTCCTTTATCGTAAAATTCTTTTTGATTTAAGATCGTATCAATGGCAATCGCTGTTTTACCAGTCTGACGGTCACCAATAATCAACTCACGTTGTCCTCTTCCTACAGGAATCATTGAGTCAATCGCTTTGATACCAGTTTGTAGAGGTTCGTTTACCGGTTGACGGTAAATTACACCAGGAGCTTTACGCTCTAAAGGCATTGAATAAGTTTTTCCTTCGATAGCACCTTTACCATCTACAGGAATACCTAAAGTATTTACAACACGACCAAGAATACCTTCACCTACTTCAATAGAAGCAACTTTTCCAGTACGTTTAACTTTATCGCCTTCTTTAATTTTTTCAGCAGCACCCATCAATACTAGACCAACGTTGTCTTCTTCTAAGTTAAGTGCGATCGCTTGAACTCCATTTTCGAATTCTACTAGCTCACCTGACATTACATTGTTTAAACCATAAACGCGCGCAATACCATCACCAACTTCTAGTACGGTACCTTGTTCTTCTAATTTAGACTGAGTGTCAAATCCGCTAATTTGTTCTTTTAAAATTGCAGATATCTCGTCTGGTTTTACGTTAGCCATTTTTATATATTTTTGGTATACAGATTTTCACTAAATTGCTTCTTCATTTGGTCTAATTGGTGCAACAAACTTGCATTGTAAATTTGACCGTCAAACTCCAAGATAAAACCACCAATAATAGAAGGTTTAATCTCTTTTATAAGTTCTACTTCGGGTTCTAACAAACCTTTGGTTTTGAACGTCTCCAGTAGATCTTTAATTGTTCCTTCGCTCAGTTCGACAGCAGTAATCAAACGAACAGAAGAAACGTGCTTTTCTTTGTTGTACATAAGGTGAAACGTGCGACAAAAATCGCCCATATATGGCTCACGCTTATGTTCTATCATCACATGAAAAGTCTTTACCAAATGCTTATCGCTTTTAGCGAATACTGCATTGATAACATCCTTTTTCTTGTTAATAGGGATAATAGGACTCTTCAAGAAATCTGCAAATTCTCCGTTTTTAGCAACTTCCCATGCATTCATAACATCGTCATGAACTTGGTCTAAGTTTCCTTCTTCTTGTGCTAAATCGAAGAGAGATTTGGCATATCTTGATACAATTCTTAAAATTGACATATTTAGAATTTGTAAATGGCAAACCAAGTACTTTAAAAAGTACTTCGTTTTAAATTCTTAATTAAAATTAAGCTACTTCTTTCTTTAAACTGGCAATCTGAGATTGTACAAATGTCTCATGATTTCCTTCCAACTCTCTTTGCAATAACTTCTTAGCAATATCCAAAGAAGATTGACCGATTTGATTTTGGATGTTTGTCTCCAATTCTCTCATACGGTTTTTCTTGTCTTGCTCCGCTGCTTCCAAGATGTTTTTTTCACGTTCTTTGCCTCTAGTTTCACCTTCAGCAATCTTTCTTTTCTTGATTGCTTCTGCTTCTCTAAGAATTTCCAAACCTTTTTGTTCTGCTTCTTTGATTAAAGCCAATTTTTTAGCTTCCATACCTTCTAAGGCAGCGTCTGCTTCTTTAGCTTTGTTCAAAGAACCGTCAATAAAGTTCTCACGATCTTCTAAGGCTTGAACGATATTTTTGAAAAACTTGCTCAAAAACAACCAAACTAAGATAAAAATCAAAAGTGTCCAAAAAAGTAGTCCCACACTTGGATTCAATACGGGGAAACCTGATGATAGAAAAATCATTTTATCGTATATTTTATAGTATAATTAAAATCTTCTGTAATCTTTCAACATTAAAAAAACTCACTGGTAGCCAATCGCTACCAGTTAAGTTTATTTTTT
>CALDEP010000485.1 GCA_937942475.1 uncultured Aureispira sp. | reverse complement strand
CGAACTTTTTTGAAGACATCTTCAAGCCCTGGACCTGTTTCAGTCATGGCTTTTAACAACTCTTGTGTATAAAGCCCATTCACACCTTGTCCATCTAATGCAACCGATCCTGGAGCGGTCGAAAAAGCAATAAAGGAATTATAAGGAGCAGAGCCAATAGAAGCCAAACCATTATAACTAGCATGTTTAGATTTTTCAAATTCCTCCTTGTATGGATTATCTCTACAGGCATCTAAAATGATAATATTCATATCATTTTCGCCATATTCAAACTCTGACAATACACGTCCTAAATCGACGGATTCAAACTCAATATCTTGAACTTTTGAAATGACAGCATCCACAGGAACCAAAAAATTACGCCCATCAGATTGTAATCCATGTCCTGCGTAAAAGAACAAGCCTACACCACCACGCTCTTTTAAGGTTTCTCCAAATTCACGAATGGCTTTTTTCATCGTTATTTGATTCAAATCTGTATAAACATAAGCATCAAAACCAGAACGCTGCAATTCTTCTGCCATAGCAATGGCGTCATTTACAGGGTTTTTTAGAGGCGCTTTTTGATAATTACTATTCCCAATAATCAAAGCAGTTCTAGCTTGACTGGTATCAATGTTGGTTAATGCTTTGAAAAATTTACCAACATACTTGTCTTCTTTATTAGAGCCCAAAGGGTCGGTATTAGCAACAACAACTTCTGTTTTTTCTTCGACAATCGTTTCTACGAAGGTTCCATCTCTCCAAATTCCTTGTTGTTGTGTTCCATCAGAGAAAGTATAAATACCTTCACCATGACGCATATTATTTTGATATTCTCCAATATACTTTTCGCCATTGGTCCAAATAAAGGTACCATAACCTTGGCGTTGTCCATTCACAAAAGGCCCTCTATAAAGACTGCCATCTTTATTATAATAAGCTCCTCGACCATGTGGAACAGAGTTTTTGAACTCTCCAATATATTTATCGCCATTATCATAAATAAATCGTCCTTTCCCATTTTGGCAATCACCAATGGTACAACCTGTTTGTCCAAAACTGAATGTTGCTAAAACAGAAAAAATTAAGCTATAAATAGAGGTATATAAGTATTGTTTGGATAACATAATAATGGAATCGTTTGTAGAAATTGCTTTTATAATAAGATGTGTTGAAAGGTTAAGCAAATGAATTGCTTAACAAAAATAGGTTTTTAAACTAAAAGTCAATTATCATTCCAATTGAAATTAATCTTCGTCGGTCAAATCAATATTTTTATCTGCATTGAAGCCAAGTTCTTTATTAGACTTCATTTCTTCTTGGGGGGTTTCATCAGGAGGACTTGGCGGCATTGGAGGCTTTTCTATAGTTTCTATGTTTGCCATATCGTTCATCTCTCGAAGGATAGAATAAGATGGAGGAGCATCAATTAAGAAATTATTGGATAGCTCTTCAAGTTGTTGTCGAACAATTTTTTTGACAATTTTTTTTCGTCTAGAGTTTTGTAATAATCGGGCGAATTTCTTCGGTTTTATTTCCTCATCATAATAATTACAAGTAGCAATAATAAATTCTGCACCCAAGAAAATCAATTGAGAAGAATAAGAAACCCAAATTAAAATAACAATAATAGACCCTGCTGCTCCATAAGCTGAAATGACACTGGTTTTACTTAGATAGATTCCCATCACCAATTGTCCCAACCAAAATAAAATCGCTGCAAAAAAAGCACCCAACCAAATGTATTTCCACTTTAGTTTGACGGCAGGAAGTATTTTATACAACATGGCGAAAAATAAAGTGACCAGAAAAACCGAAATACCAAGGTTTAGAAAAACTAAAAAGTAATCGGTCAAATATTCCATATAAGGAATGATGAAACTTGGCAATTTTTCATGCAGAAAAGCCTTATTATCACCAATAAAATTACTGGTTTCCAAAAGTAAAGCATTCAAAATAATAGACAACAATAATAAACCGCCAATACTAAGGACAACGCCCAAAGATAAAACTCGATTGATGAGCACTTCCAAAACACGCACCCTTGTTGGAACAGATTTTACTTCAAAAATATGATTTAAAGTATCTTGAAGGGCATAAAAAACACCTGTAGCAACAAAAATAAGGACCCCAACACCAATAACCGTCGCCCACCAATTCGTGTCGGGAGTACCAATGTTGATGACGGCATTCTCCACTTGTTTGGCAGCTTCTGGACCTACAAATTCTACCAAAAAGAGATACACTTCCCCATGCACAGCTGCTTCCCCCAAAAAGAAACCAACCAAACCAACAATAACAATGATAAGAGCCGGTAATGAAAAAATGGTATAATAAGCCAATGCAGCTCCTAATCGAAATACTTTATGATGGTTATAACTTTGAATGGTATTACTAGTAATGGTATAAACAGGGTCAGCAATGGGATAAACCAAAGGATGGTTGTAAACGGTATCTACTGCTGATAGAACAGGCGTTTTTATATTGTTATAGAGTTTTTTAAACATAGATATTTGATCAAATGTAAGCGTCTAAAGTATACTTTAAATTGATTCTAGCACTAAAGCAGCTCCTGTTCCTAATCCAGCACAGGTCGTTGCTAGCCCATTTTTGATGGTCTTATTGCGCTCCATTTCTTTTGCTAAAGCAACCACCAATCGAGCAGAACTTACTGCAATAGGATTGCCCATTGTCAAGGCACCACCATTAGGATTTACCTTTTCAGGATCAAGTTGCAATGCTTCGATGCAAGCCAATGTTTGAACAGCAAAAGATTCACTTATTTCTATCCAATCCAAATCTTGTGCTTGTAAAGCAACTTTATCTAAAGCTTTTTGTGTTGCTACAACAGCAGATAAACTCATTTCGTTAGGATGGCAAGAAGCACTCGCCCAAGACTTTACTTTGGCAATAGGGCGAATATTGTGTTTTTTGATATATTTTTCAGAAGCTAATGCAACTAAAGCAGCTCCATCCCCAATTCTAGCCGCATTTCCAGCGCTAATATGATGACCATTGCGAACCAATTTAGGTAATTTAGTTAATAAGTCCAAAGATAAGAGACGGTGTTGTTCATCTGTCAGCCAAAGCTTCTTTTTTTGATCTTGAATAGGCAGAATTTCTGCGTTCCAAATAGCCTTCTCTAAAGCAACTTGATATTTTTGCCTGCTTTGGTAAGCATAAGCATCTTGTGCTTTTCTGGAAATCGAGTATTTGTCAGCTAACAATTCAGCGGTTTCAGCCATAGATAAAGGAGGGCAAACTTCGTGTATTTTTGAATTGACAAATCGCCAGCCAATAAGGCTATCCACCGTTTCTTGATCTGTTTTACTAGTAATCAAGGGACTTCGACTCATACTTTCGACGCCACCTGCTAAGTATAAATCGCCATCGCCAAGAGCGATATTTTTGACCGCACTTAAAATGGCTTCCATCCCAGAAGAACAAAGGCTATTGATGGTCGTTGCTGTTGAGGCATAAGGAAGTTCTGCTAATAAACTCGTCATTCTAGCAATATTCCGATTATCTTCCCCCGCCTGATTTGCGCAGCCTAAAATGATTCCATCAATTTCTTTTTTATGAATCGTGTTTTTGCTAGCCAAGCCATTGATAACCATAGTGACTAGGTCGTCAGGGCGGATGTGGGAGAGTGCTCCATGCAATTTTCCAATTGGCGTTCTTAGAGCATCTATGATGTATATTGTCTGATTTTTATTGTTCATTTGAAGCAAAATATTAATTTTGCGAAAGCTTATTCTAAATATCTTGATATTGTCTCTTCAAAAAGGAGTTCAAAGGTATTAAAATAGTAGAGCAATGAAAATGTATTATAAAATTTGTTTCAAATCTTATAACAAGTATTTAGAGGTTTGAAGATAAAGTTTGAAATATTATAAAATTATCCTATAAAATTAAAAGAGGACATGGGTCAATTACAACGCATACAATCTGTTTATTTGTTGCTAGCTTCATTAGTAGGAAGTTCTTTATTTGCACTTCCATTTGCTAGTGGACCAACAAAACCAGAAGGAATTTTATCAGATGGTTATCTTACTATTAGTGATAATATTGGACTAATCGTTTTAACGGTTTTAGTGGTCGTATTATCATTAGCAACCATCTTTTTGTATAACAATCGTGTTTTACAAATGAATTTAGGGAAGCTTAATATTTTGGTAACAACGGGCTTATTTGCTTTTGCTGCTTATTTATTTTACACCATTCAGGCGATAGCAACGCTTGGAGGAGGTTTGTTTATGCCTGTATTGGTCATGATATTTGTTATTTTAGCGAATAAAAACATCCAAAAAGATGAAAAATTAGTTCGCGATTCAAACCGTTTGCGTTAAGCTAAATTAAGAATGTGAATCAAGGGCTAAAATTAGGTCTTTGATAAATAAAAAAGGTGAATAAAGGCTTCACAAGAATGTTTAATGTTGAATTTTTAATGCTGAATGCTTTATAGCATAAAAAATATTAAAAATTCAACATTAAACATTTAAAAGTATAGACTTGTAAAATGAGGTACCCCTGTTTTAAATGTACCTTATTGTTCGAGTTCTGCCTTATCTTTTCTGTCTCTCCAATCAATGGCTAATCCAAGCCCTAATAGGATGAAATTTGGAATAGCTACGACCCAATAATTGGCAATGGTTTCTTTTATTTCATCGTTTTCTCTCGCTCTTATTTGCTCTTGAATTTCAGCAGGAATACTTCTCATGTCCGTTTTAGAAGGTTGGGCACTAGGAAGTTGTGTTGTTCTGATTTCTTGAAATTTATAAGCAATAGCAGCTGCTCCAAAAATGCCTATCAGACTACAAATGTACAACCATTTGGAAGAAAAATTTGGACGCATTAGTTTGTGAATAAACAAACCTAAACCCAAAATCGTAACCATATAAAAAGGCAGTACATAAACCAATAATTCATTCAAATGAATATAATGTACATTGACTGGAACTTGGGCAAACAATGGACTGGATACAATCAGTAAGATTGAAATTAAAATATACTTTGTAATTTTCACTATAAATAAGATACGTTAAGATAAAAAGCAAAGAGATTTAAGTCTTGATAATCAAAGGTATACATTTACTGTGTTTTTGTCTGAGATCAAAAGCTTAAAAAAACAGTTACTTATGAAAATATTGTTTGGCAAAGTTACATTTTATTCGTAATTTAATGCTGTATTAGTACGCTCATTTTCTTTTTACTAAAAAGTAGAGCTTACAATGTTTTTTTTCAATACTAATTGAGACACTCCATGCCAAATCCAGAAGAGAATAATAATCCTGCTCAAAATAAACAGAAACAAGGGAAAGAATTTGCCCAAGAAAATGAAACACCTAAGAGAGAAGGTGTGAATTTGGAATCAAATTACAAGTCCAAAGGTGACAAGCCTGTATCTGTCAATTTTGAAAGTAATACGGACAGTCGTGCTATAGGACATAACACCACTAAGAATACTTCTAGTATGTCAGGGGATTTATCAGGCAAGCATTCTGGTCATTCGGGAAGCGGAAGTGGAATGGGGGGTGGATTAAGTGAAGATCCTAAATTGACGCATTCAAATCAGTCCAATAATAATTCAAGTGGTGGTCTGAGTGGCGAGCCCAAAGATTATGTTCCCAAAACACCTGAAGGCAATGCGCCTAAAGTAAAGATTGCCCCTCCTTCGAAATCAACAGATACTCCCAAAGAAACAGCAGAGAGCGGTACACCCAAAGAAAAAATTCCATCAAAAGCTGAGCTGAAGGCTTCTGGAGATCCTGAAAAAAAAGCGCCTGAAAAAGATAAAAAAGATAAAAAGAAACCTGTTCTTAAAGGTAAATTAAAAGAATTTCTTGATGTTGTAGGTTCTAAAGAAGATAAAGAAAAAATATCAACAGAAAGTTCAAGCGAAGAAGAAAATAAGAGTGTAAAAGAGGCTAAGGACAAGATAGATGCTACAAACAATGTTGACAGTACTCCAGCAAATACAACAGAAACGCCTACAACTCCTGGATCAACAGGTGGTGCACCTGCAAAGGAAAATAAAGAACCAGGTAAAGAAAATGAAACGGAAAAAGATGCTAATGCACAAGCTTTAGCTGCTTTTGCTGTAGAAGAAACCGATGACGAAAAAGCAGCAAATACAGAAGAAGAAAAAATTGCAAACGAAGGAAGGAATCATGGATTAATTGTTGGGCGTAGTATGGGCTATGGTGCTAAACTAAGCCCTGTTGAAGATGGCACATTTGACATTGCGAAATTTTCTGACAGCGATGATCCTGGAGAAGAGCAAGCTGCTAAGAACAAGTACAATGAAGATAATGATAAAATAGCCAAAAACATGGAGGCTTTTGGGAGCGGAGAAGAGCCTGAAAATGGCGAAGGAACCCCAAAAAAAGGATATTACAATAGTTTTATAACAGGTTATAACGAAGGACATCGAGAAGGTTCTGCTTTAAAAGCAGAGGCTGCTGCTGCTGAGCGAACGGCTGAAATGAACAAGGAGCAGGATTCAGACGAATATAGAGCGGGTGTATCGTTAGGGGCGCTTTGTGGTACGCTTACGGCTCAAGGTAAGACAGAGGTGGACACCAAATTCTCTATGAAAAAGGATGGAGAAGTTGTAGATGTCATTGTAAAAACTACCGTAGCTGAATTGGATAGTGCTGCTTTTGATAAAAAACAAACTCCAGGAGGAGAGTTATCAGGTCCTGCCTACGAAAAGGCATTCCTATTGCATTATAACCTAGGCTATCGAGAGGGACAGAAGCAACGAAGTCAGCCACCTCCAATGGATGATGACTATAAACTAGGCTATGAAAAAGGCTATAAATTAGGAAATAAAAGGGGAAAAGGAGAAGAGGGAGATGAGGATTTGGTCGCACTAGAAACTACTTTGGATGCGAAAGACCAGCAAGCACTTAAAAAAGAAGAGTTACAAGAATACCGCGGTTTTTATGCGGGTTATAATAAAGGCTATGCCCAAGTTGCAGCAGCTAAGAAAAATAAGGCTAAAAAAGAACGAGAAGAAAAAAATAATGACCCTAACTTTAAAGCAGGTTATTCGGCAGGAAATCTAAAAGGGTTTTTGACCGCAATGATAGAGCCTTCTGGTATTGATTTATCAGTAGCGTTGAAGAGTACCCAGAAGATGGAAGAAGCAGGCGTTCCTGATTATTTTCCAATTCCAGATGACTTGAGAGCGACTATTCTAGCAGACTTGACGCATGGAGATGTAGCGGAGAATGATAGTGAAAAAGATAGCACTAAAGCGCTTTTAGGTAAACCTTTATTTAAGGAAGGTAATTTGTTTGGTTATAATAACGGGTATCGCCAAGGGCAGAATTCTAGAGCCGCTTTCAAGCGAGACAAGCATAAAATGCACCCCGATTATCAAAAATCGGTTTTGGTATTGATGGTCGATTCAGATTCCCCTTACAAAGGACCTTTAGATGATGGGGAAGGTATCAAATTTGAAAATGGTTTTACGATAGGACAAATCTTAGCCAATGCTCAGTTTGAGTTTAATGAATTAACAAGAAAGAAAGTTGTATCAGAAAAGGACGAGAAACGAATTAAAGACTTGTCAACAGCCATCGCTGGTTTAGATGCATTTATAGGGAAAGAGAGTAGTTATTATAAATCAGGGGTAGATGAATTTTACAACTGGTGGATGGGCGAATTGGCTAAAAAAGCACAAAAAAAGAAGGTAGAAGAGGGGTATGAAGGAGCTGAAGGGTCAAATCAAAATGATGGATTCAAATGGGGCATGTTGGTTGGTGCTAAAGTCGTTGATGGAAAAGAAAAGTTAAAAGAAATTAATAGAAAGGGACGAGACATCAAAGCTCGTAGCACGGAATTAAATAAGGCGATTAAAAACTCAGAGACCACTGCTAAAAAAGAATCTGGAAAGAGAGGTGGAGAGGATTATTATATTGGATATCGAAATGGCTATAATCATGCCTTTAGAGTTGCCAAAGCAGGCAAGAAATCCGATATGGGGAATCAGGATACAGGGGATCTTTTGAAAGATGCAGAAGGTGGAAAATCTAATGTTAAGGTAGACGAAATCATCAAGAAGGTTTTTCCCGACACAGATTTAGGCATAACAGGTAGTAAATTTAAAGCAGCTATAAAAGCTATTAAGGCAGAATCTAAATCAAAAAGAGATAAAGCGTTTAAAGATGGCCTTTCTAGAGGCTATAGTTCTGGTTATAGTGCGACGGTTATAGATGTAAAAACAGGGGAACCTGCTGGTGGCGTAAAATCTGATCCTGAACAAATCAAAGCACAGTATAAGACTTATAAAGGTGAAAAAGAAAAAGACGAAAAAGCTACTGATTCAGAGAGCTTGGCTTTGCAACTCTTGTATTTCTTTTTGGTAGGTTATCAATATCATAATAAGGATAATGAAGATATCAAATATGGTTTACCTAAGGGAATTGGTGATGCAAAGAGCTTTAATTTAGGGTATCAAAAGGCGATCGGTGAATTTGCTGCACCTAATGAAAAAGCAACAAAGAGCGAAGGAAATCCTAAGACTAGTGGTAGTGGAATGGGCTTGGGTGATCCTAAGCAAAACGCCAAGAGCAATGACGTTGGAGTATCTTCTGATGCGCATAAGGCGGGATATGCTGCCGCTAAAGCTCAAGCTCAATACAATGCCTTTAAGAAAGGTATGATTAAATCATCTACTCGAACTACGGAAGGGTCTAATGAAAAAGGAAATGTACCTTCTGAAAAAGGAAGTACTGGAGGCGATCAAAATGTTGCTATTCCAACCTTAAAGAAAGGAGAAGTGGATGATAGCTTAACAAATGGCTTTCAAGCCTTGGCAGATGCCGAGACCGTAAATGTTACTCATCAGGAAGATAAGAGTACGAATAAACATCATGTAGAAGGACATAAGGCGGCAACTAATCTTTGGACAAAGATTCTTTTTATGGTAAAAGGAATCGAGTTGAAAGGTGTTAAGGTGCCCAATGAGGTTATTGTGAGACGTTTTGAAGGTGGCAATGAAATAAAAGAAACCTTAGAAACAGATAGTGTGGAAATGGCTTCTAAATACTATAATGATCAAGATCACTATATTGAAAAAATAGCGAATGCCTATATAAAAAGTATGACGAATGTTGGTAGTATGCAAGAAACCGACGCTAGTAAAGAAAAGGCTGATAAAGAAGAATATATTGCTGGTTATAAAGCAAAAATAGCCATCATAGAAGCTGCTTATAAAGATCAAACGCGGGATAATTGGTTGTATGATTATGGTTATTATTTGGGGGTTAAAGACCTGGCGCCAGATGCACCTATTCATCAACCCGAAGTGCCTTATGTGGGAATTACAACTGAGTCGATTGACAAAAATAACACCTATTTCAAGAAAGGACATCTAGATGGTGTAAAAATGGGTAATCGAATTAAAACGGGGCTAGTTGATCCTTCTGATGCTAATTTGGCAGAAGCGGGTGGAGATGAATACCATAAGGGTTTTGAAGAAGGTGGAAAAGAAGGTGGAGATGCTGGTGTTGTTGGATTAATATACTCCCTAAATGAAGAGCTAACAAGAACACACATTCTAGGAAAAATAAAGCAAAATAACAATCAACAAGATAGTGGCGTAGATTTTTATGAGATGAGTGATGATTATCGAGAAGGATATCTAGAAGCTTATCTTATTAGTTATAGAGAAAGTAGAGATTATACCTATGGGCGAGTATTAGGATATAAAAGAGGTGCAGAAGGAGGAGATGCTATGTTTAATACAGAACCAGAAGGTGGTGTATTTATATATGATAACAATACGTTCTTTCTGGGCTTTGATTATGGGCGAAATCGTGCGGCTTCAGGTTTGCCTGAAGAAGAAGGAAAAGAGGACGAAAAAGCAACAATAGATGATTCTCCTTATGAAACAAATTATGCTGGAGTTTTGAAAGATTCATCTGGAAAAGAGTTGGATCAAGTTCAAAAGGATGGAACCGGAAATACTGACTTGGAGGAAGGAGGGAAAAATATTTTGGAGGTACTTAAAGACCTATTATTTAGCGGGACGAAGGATTTTTATCTAGATGAACTCTTCTTGATAAAGATGTTTAATGCTTTGGAAACAAAGGTAGAGGGTGTACAGTATTATATACAGGATGATTTGGAGAATATAAAGTACAACCGTTCTTTGTCAGAGGCGTCTTCGGAAGATGATTATAAGTTTGATAATAAAGAACAAGCTAGGCTAGAAAAAGAATTGGAAAAAGAGAACCTACCTAAAAAAAGAAAGGAAGTTCTAAATCGCAAACTTGCAAAAGTAAAAGAAAGGATTGCAGATAGAAGAGCTAATTCAGACCAAGTAAACCAAGACTGGCAAGCAGCAGAAGCTGCTGCAAAAG
>CALDEP010000484.1 GCA_937942475.1 uncultured Aureispira sp. | reverse complement strand
ATTGAGAAAGCAGTCTTCCCTCTACCTTATTTGAGAGCCAATAAATTTTGGCCACAAATTGGTCGAGTGAACAATGCTTATGGAGACAAAAACTTAATTTGTGCTTGTCCTCCAATGGAAATGTATGAAGAGGTTGAGGCTTAGTACACGGTACTTAGTAGCTTTTAAATGAAAATAAATAGACTGGTATCTACATTTGTAGGTGCCAGTTTTTTTTGGTTTAGACACCCTCTTATATTGGTAATTTATATTTCAGGTAGAACTGTTGCCAATTTACTTTGGAGTTTTTTCTATTAATACTTCGTGGATTTTTTGTTTTTCTATCAAAAAAGCAAAAAAACATCTCGCTTTGTTATAGAGTTTTGTAGGTAAAAAAAAGAGAAAAAAATTTGAGACGGATGCAGTAAATTGGGCATGATGAAGGTTGGGAAATGGCTTCTACGAAGAATACGCCCGTACTTGGCGAGCGTAGCATTCGCCAAGTACAGTATTCGAGTAGTAAAAGCCATCCAACCGTAATATAAGCCCTTGACTTTGGTTCTTTGGTCAAGCAAAGAACAAGAAAAAAGCAGTTTTTTTTCCTTAAATTTAGGATTAACACTGCTTGAAAACCAATACTCATTTTTTATAAAAAGCTATCGCTGAGAATTATAGAAACCTACAAAATTCTATAACACAGCCAACACATCTTACATTAGATTGATTATCAGCTCATTAACACTTTGGGTATATGAAAGCCATCTAGCTGATAATCAATCTAATATGATTTCTACACGAAGTGTTGTAAATAACCATTCAAAACAATGCTATGAAAATCTCTATCCCAAAACCTTGCAGCGAAGATTGGAGCCAAATGACCGCTTCTGAAAAAGGTCGATTCTGTGCTTCTTGTCAAACGCAAGTTGTTTCTTTTGTAGGAATGCAAGCCAAAGAAATCAAAGATATCTTAGAACAAGAAACAGGTTCCTCTTGTGGGCGTTTTTCAACACATCAATTAGAGGCATTTAATGCGGCTTATCAAGAACTGCCAAGCCCTTCTATTCTTAGAAACTGGACCATGGCAGCCGTTTTAGCAGGTGTTTCTGTATTGCCTAGTTTTGCACAGGACAACAGTCCTAGCCTTGCTGCCTCTTTGTTCAATACTAATATCTCTTATGATTATTATCAAACAGAAACAACAGAAATAATTCCTGCAAGCGATACAGTTGTATTAGCAGGACAGGTTATTGGTCTTGACAACAACGAGGCACTTCCTTTTGCGCAGGTAATTGTTGCGGGAACCAAAATAGGCGCTACGACAAACTTGGATGGCAAATTCATGCTCAAAGTCCCTAAATCAAAAGAAGCCATCACCTTAGAGGTACATTACATTGGCTATACTTCGATTTCCCATGCTGTTGTTCCTGATTCTACACAAACGGATTTGGTTTTGAACCTACATCAAGATCATAGTATACTGGGCATGATTGGTGGTGTCATGATTGTTAGTAAAAAAGAACAAAAAGCGAATAAGCGTGCTCACAAAAAAGCACTTCGTGAGGAGCGAAAAAGGGAACGGGCTGACAGAGGAAAATAAAAAATTTAGCTTTTCTGATCCCTTATTATCAAGATAAAAGGTACCTCTTATTTATTTTAATACTCCATTGATTAGCTACGCTGCTACTGCCTGGTCGTGAGTACTTACGTGCGTTAGTATCAGAGACCTTCGGGCTCTATGAAAAACATAAAAAACCATCTTCCATTAGTTTGATTATCAACGCCTTAGCGCCTTAATCAACAAAAGTACATCTTTCTGATAATCAAACCAATACGATTTAGCTACGCTGAACCTTCGGGTTTTCAACGGAGTAGTATTATTTACTTAATTTATTTAGTTGCTTAACGATCCAGTCTCTAGAAAGGGTGAAATTCTTTCCATTCACTTCCTTTCTTAGTTTTTCCAATCCTTCTGTGTCATAAGGTTTCAAATAAAGTAATCGACGGCTTAGTTTGATGAAATTCCGATTATCTTCGTATTGATTAAGCATTTTTGCATTACGTCGTAAATAGACATCAAAACTGTTTAGAAAAGGTTCGAGTAAATCAAATAATTCCATTTCATAATACACTTTAATTTGAATTTTTTTGATCGCTATATTAAAAAACAAATCGTTTAAGTCTGCTTGACCTAACAAGGTTAAAGTACGTTGATATTCCTTCTTTTCATAAGCCAATAAGATCTCTGCAAAAAGATGATAATTAGCTCGATGAGCTTTTTCTACAAGAGGGGTCTGTTGCTCTATAAACTCTGCCACCCAATCCACTTCTTTTAAAGTCAAGCCTAAAGTGATGATATTTTTATAAGAAAATCGACTCAAAACGCCATATTTTAAAAGTAAGCCATCTTTAATTCCCAACTGATACAAGACAAACAATTCATTAAGGAAAGTAACATTTGATTCTCTATTTATTCTTCGGATACAGTAATTAATGGCAATGTAATACAGATCAATAATAAATTCTCTTTTCATTTTTTGCTGCTCTTCTAATAACAGTTGATTGAGTGCATAAAAATAGCTCGTATCTTTGTCATAAACAGCACATTTATAAGCGTTAAAATAAAATTGAACAGCCACAACATCTTTGTACCTCCCTCCTTCTACAACCTCTAACACTTCTTCCAAGAATAATACTTTATAATTATTTCGTTGGTCCATATAGTTCGCATTTACAGCAATACAAGCATTTGTCAATACTTCAATCACCATTAGAATGGAATGTCTATCTAATAACTTTGGAATATTATGTGTATCAACTCCATGTTTTTGAGTAAAAAAACGAAGTTTCTTCAATTCTAATTGATAACCATTGTAGTAATACCCTTTCCCCCTAATTGATTCCTTTGCTTGAAGAGCAGTTGTTTTTGTAAATTCCTGTTCTATAAACTTATCTAAATTTCGCTCTTTATAAAAATCCATTAGATGTTTTTTTTGCAAGAACTTATTTTTTTTTTGCATAAAAAAACAGACAAAACTTTCTAACTGTTCTACTCCCAAAGTCATTAGATGGCGCAGGCGTAAATCATCATATTTCTTATTTGGATAAATAGCTGCAAAGATCTTCTCTTTGGTCAACACACGCTCTGTTAGCTTTCTTTTACTAGTAATATAGTCAAAAAACTGCACTACATCCTTATTTTGGTTGTGAACAGGAGAACGCACCCACTTTTTAAAAAGGGTCTTTTCTTCTTTATTTAATTTACTATAGAGTTGTATTATTTTACTATTGATCATTTCTAAATTTACAAAAATATCAGACAAACTAATTCTTTTGTAGTATAATTTATTTGCCTTATCCTCTATATTCGCTAAGTATTCAATTGTTCCCTCTTAATTATTTAACATTTCCCATAAGCCAAACCTTATGGTTGACATTCTATTGCCATAATTAAACTATAAAATTATGTTACAACAAGTAAGAAAGGATCGTAATCAATTGATGAACTTAATTCGTTCTGGTTCTTCATCTAATATTGAATTGGCTTTACAATTGGCTAAAAGTCAAAACATAGCACTTGATCTTTCTAAGTATACAAAACTTTACGTCTGGTTAGATTACATTGTTACGGGGACTATAAACTGTCATAAAACCATCTTGGAAGAAATTTTCGAATTGGAAGTTTTGAGCTTAACGCTATCACAACAGAAAAAAATTCCTACTTTCATTGGATTGTTATCCAATCTTAAAGTACTTATATTATCACTCAATAAGCTCACTAATTTACCCCAAACAATTAGCCAACTATCTCAGTTAGAAGTTTTACACCTTAGTTATAATAAAATAAAACAGCTTCCTCCTGGGTTTAAAAACCTACAACAACTAAAAAAATTAAAATTAGAAAACAATCAAATTAAAAAATTACCCTCTAGTATTCTTCAAATTCATGGTTTAGAATATTTATACTTGGATCACAATCAAATCACAAAACTGCCCCTAAATATTGGACAACTTTCCAAGTTAAAAACTTTGAATTTGAGTCATAATCCAATCGAAGATTTACCACCAAGTTTCCAAAATTTAACAAGTCTAGAGAAACTCGTTCTCCCTGTCCATCTTGCTCAAAAAGCCAACACGATTAAGTATACCCAAACATTAACCAACTGTACCATTCAATTTGGAGATAAGATAGATACGCCCTCTTTATTCTTATAAGTAGAGAAAATAAGTCACTAGAAAGACAACACTAGTCCTAAGTTTTTTGTATTATTGGTAATTGTTCGATTTCATTTTCAAGAAGCGTTTTCAAGTATACAAATGGCAAAAAATAAAAATCGCAGAAGACCCATTCACGTCTTAATGATTGACGATGACGAAGGACTTTCTGCTTCTGTAAAAAATAGAGCACGTCGCTACAATGTTATTATTACCAGCACGACCAACTTCAAAGATGGTTTTAGAGAATTGGAAAATAACACCAAATATCAAGCGGTAATTTTGGATGGGAAAGCTCCCATGACACCTGAACAACCCAAGGGAACGGAGGCTGAAAACTTTGTCCACGAGGCGATTCTAAAGTTACGTGAATTAGAATTATTACACGAACGCTCCTTGCCCTTTTGTGTCCACACGGCTTGGTATGTGCAGCTAGAACCTAGCTTGCGAAATAGAGCCAAGATCTTTGATAAAAAGAAAACGGCAGTTGATGACAATATGATGGAGTCCATGTTCGAGTACCTGCATCAAGCCATTGGCGATCTGGAAGTTACCAAAATCAAACAACAACACCTTGATATTTTTGAGTTTGCAGAGACGTATTTGGATGATGAAGACAATGCCTTTTTAATGAGTTTATTATCCCCTAAATTGTCTTCCAAAAGAGAAGATTTGATGAATCGCTTGGGCTTTATTCGACGTTTGGAGGAATCTATTTTAAATGTTTATTGCAAAGAATTTTTGAAAATGGATCCCATGTTATTTGGGCAAGGCAAGGACACCCCTGGACGTGGAAAAGATTTGATTGACCACATCAAAGTCAAAAAATTGGCGCCACTGCATATTTCTTTTATGACTTATGTCATTTATAGCACACAAAGTATTGCCATCAATCACAAGGCGCCTGAGTCTAGTGAGTATTATAATTATCCGATTACAATCTATACGGTACAGACCTTTATTAATGCCTTGTTGGATATTATTCTTTGGGTGCGCTCTAGTATTGATGAAGCGAAGGGGTAGTTTTTTTAATCTCTATTGAAAGGCTTTTTGGGGCTTAGGATAATTCTTCAGACAGAATTTCAATGAGCTCCCCATTTTTATTGATTCCTAAAACACTAAAAAAGTCACAGGCATTTCTTTTTAAGATGTCAAAGTCCATTCGTTCGCCATTCACTAATTCTAGATAACCATTCAGATCTACTTCTTGCCTAAACTCATCTTCATAATCTATTTGATAATAAGCTGAGATGATAATTTCAAAAGTATCATTTCCAGAAGCATCTTGATACATCTTATCTACTGTTCTAGATTCAACCTGTGTTGTTGTGTATTTATCACAAAGCATTGCATGATATCCATGCTTGCAAGCATCAAATAACAAAATGACTTCTTTCGATTCAGTATCAATCGCAACTACTTTTTGAGGCGCAAAGTCAGTTCCAACAATCAAGTGCTTATTGCTGCTGTGTAAATCACCATAATATTTAATGCTGAACGTTCGATTTCCTGATGTTGAGATTAATTGTCTCCTCCATTCAAAGTCGAGTAATTGGCTAGGGTTCAAAATAGGTTCCGTATATTTTTCCAAGTACTGCAATCCTAAAATTCCATTATCTGAATCTTTATTATTATTCATATCAAAGAATATCTTTTAGCACCACACTTAAAAAGGATAACCTACAGCAATCACAAAATTAGAGCGATTGGCTAATACAAAGGGTTCAAAATTCCAATACTGTATCGTTCCATTGTCTCTTAGATCATAACCTTGTGGATCTCTAAGTTGAATTCCATAATCTAATCGAAAGACAAAAAAGCTTAAATCGACTCTTAATCCAAGTCCTGTTCCAATCGCCAATTGTTCATAAAAACGTTCTGTAAAGACGCCTGTATTTGGGTTTCGTTGAGGAATAGAGGTTGGTGTTGAGGTTGAATTGAGCAACCACACATTTCCTATATCAACGAATATCGCCCCACCAATCCAAGAATTAAACATAAAGCGATATTCACTGTTAAATTCCATTCTCAAATCGCCCAATTGAAATTCTGCACCACTCACAGATGGCTGATCTCCAGGTCCAATATAACGCAACAACCAAGCTCTCATACTACTAGGTCCTCCTAAAGCAAATCGCTTGACAAAAGGAACCTCTGTATCTTCTGAATTACCATAAGGAATAATAATTCCCAACATAAGCCTAGAAACAACCGAATGGTATTTTCCTATTTTGTAAGAATACCTAAGGTCTAAATCTGTTTTAAAATATTGTGAATA
The DNA here is from genome assembly GCA_937942475.1 of uncultured Aureispira sp. Lineage (GTDB taxonomy): Bacteria > Bacteroidota > Bacteroidia > Chitinophagales > Saprospiraceae > Aureispira. The sequence continues at coordinate 10,131 of CALDEP010000484.1, read as the reverse complement.
ATCAATTCCAAAAAATTGAAGGTGGCTATTCGGGTCAATCACTTGATCCAACAAATAGATTAAATTCCCTGCCATCTCAAAGGAAGATTTAAAATACCAACTGCCTCCTTTTGTCCCTGCCGTGGGAGAACTAAAACTATAGCTAAAATCCATGCTAGGAATGACATAACTTGCCGACAAAGACTCGTATAATGCTCTATTATTTTGCTCCAACAAAGCTTCAAAATTAGAATCTAAGACAGGCTGCAAGGTTAGATTAATCACCGCAGGATTCCAATGGAAGGTATGAAAAGGACCTCTTCTCCACTCGTAGCCAATTTTAGTATAAAAAGAGCTAATTTGAAAATCTGTTGATTGTTGTAAATACCGATACCCTAGAGATATTTTAGTCTCAGGGCTTTCCATCTTGAACATCTTTTTAAAGAAAGGCAAACCCAAAAAACGAGGGAAATACAAACTCGTTTCTGCCGAAATATCAAATAAATTAACCGCTTGTTTCCAAAAGTTATTATCAAAAGAATCTCGTCCTGTCAATTTAAAATCTAAACCTCCTGAGACCGAGATTTCAAAGGTTTCTGCTCCTTTAAAAATGTTCTTATTTTGATAAGAACCAAAAGCAGCCACTCCCAAACTTGAAACATTTGTATTGTTATTATTAATCTCAAAATCGCCTCCTACTCCTTGCTTCTTACCCCGTTGCATTTTCACCAAACAATCTAAGCAATAAGGTTGTCCGTTCGAGGAAGGGACGTACTCTAATCTTGGAGAACGAAAAACATCTAAAACATTAATATTTCGTCGCGTCTCCTGTTCTTTTCGATAACTATATAGTTGCCCTCTTTCAATTGTAACGGCATCAGAAATCACCTTATCTCGAATAAAATAAGTTTGGCGACGTTGATGCTCTGTTGTAGGACTACCATCTTTATTTCTAACAATTTTACGCAAAATAATATGTACTAATTTATCATTCTCTTGTATTTCTGAACGAGTATTTAGCGTTATCTTTTTGTATCTTGGAACACTACGACGTACAATTCGGAGTTCTTTGCCTCCTATCGTTTTTCTCGTATCAATCAACGTATCTCCAGGCAACTTGATCTCTCCTTCTTTCAAAACAATTGACTTTTCTCTGTCTTTAAGCGTTCGCTCGACAATAAAAAAGGAATCTTTCTTAATCTTACGTACCTGATAAGCTTTTATAATATATTCATTAGGCGTTATCATCACATTACAAACCTTATACTTAGGATGTGTAATAGAGGTATCTGAATAAGGCAACACTTCTACATAAATATTAGCTCTGGGCTCCCCCTGTTCTGGATTACTATTAAAAAGTCCGCCCTGTTTAGGAGCAACTTTTGGTACATTCACCGTGTCTATTCTAAAAACGATATAGTTTTTTGTAAATTCAAAATAACCTCGATTTTTAATCGCCAATTCCAGCCTAGCCCTTTCTTTATTCATATTATCGACCGATGCCCGCACGCCAGATTTTAAAAAGGTAAGGCCCTTTATTTCTTCTAAAACCTCTTGTACTAAAGTATCTTTAGACAACAAGACAAGGGTATCAATCAATATCGGCATCCCCGTTTTTATATTGTAGCTTACAAATGCCTTATGATTTTTATAGTTTACTTCCGAACTTACTTCTGCATTATAATATCCTTTCTGATTTAGGAAAACACGCATATTTTTGACCGTAATATTTGTTTTTGTAGTATCCATAATTACAGGTCCATATCCTACCTTTTGGTGCAACCATCGTTGTAATCCATTAGATTTCCGATGCACCACCTCAGGCAAGATTTTCATGCTGTCCCGATTAAATTTGTATGGAATCGACAAGGTATCGTTGAGGTGATAAACCATCTGTCTGAAGCCCTTTATGACCGAGCGATCAGGAATTTGTTGAAAGAAGGAAGACATTTCGTAGTACAAATTCTCTGAGTCTTCTTGGATTTTGTACTTTTGCTTTAGAAAATTAATAGAGTTTTTTGCGACCATGTGTTCATCAAAAACTCTAACCTGAGGTTTTTCCATCGATTTTGAGTGACTCTTTAAGAATTTTCGATTGCCACAACTACTTATTAGTAGGCACAAGAGTAAGAAAATGCAAGAGAAGTGCTCAAATTTATATTTCATAGACTTAAATAGACTTAACGCTAAGATGTTATCCAAAGCAAAGATTAAATATTTACAATCACTCCAACAAAAGAAACACAGACTTAGGGAGAACCTTTTTTTGGTAGAAGGAGAAAAGATTATTGACGAAGTATTACGTCAAAAGCTATTCAATGTTCATTCCATATATGCTACAGAAGCATGGGTTAACAAAAATGCTACTATTTTAACACCTCATGAAACTTCTTTAACAATTACGTCCCCAAATGGGCTCAAAAAGATATCCTCTTTAAAGACTCCTAATTCAGTTATTGCTGTTTTAGAAGTGCCTAATTATACATCTTTAGTTGATAAAATACAAACATCCCTTAATCTAGTTCTTGAAAACATTCAAGACCCTGGAAATATGGGCACCATGATACGAATTGCAGATTGGTTTGGCATTCCACATATTTTTTGCTCCAAGGGTTGTGTCGATATTTATAACTCCAAAGTAGTTCAAGCAAGTATGGGTGGTTTCTTACGAGTTCAAGTGCATTATGTTGATCTAGAAAACCTGTTTCAAGAACATGCTAAATTGCCTGTTTATGGAGCTGTTTTGGGTGGTGATAATGTCTTTAAACAGAGCTTAAACAAACCTTCTTTTCTTTTGATTGGTAACGAAGGAAAAGGTTTAAGTGATCCTATTCAAAAACACATTAGCCATAAAATAACGATCCCCAAAATGGGTGGTGCAGAGTCTCTAAATGCTGGTGTAGCAACAGGTATTCTATGTGCGTTGTTTCATCAATAACACTGCCTAATAGAGCATTAAAAGCAAGATGTCAGCTACTCTAGAGCCGCTGACATCTTGACTAAACCTATCTTTTAAAATCCATAACCGCTTCATACTCTACTTTAAAAGCCGCTATTTCTTCTAATTTTTGTTCCTCAGACCAATCCAATAATTCCGCCATTTGATTCGCTATAAATAGATGCGTTTTTTCCAAACTAGGGCGTTCAAAATAAAGCCGTCCCGTTCTTCGAATGACAAAATCACACAAATTATTGGTCATTTCATGATGCACAGAATACCAAACCTCAGCCGCTAAAATGCGCTCCTCAGGGTCACGAATTGCATTATACAATTCATACGCTCGGTTAATAATTAAATCTGTATTCGTTCCATATTTATACACCAAGGCATGCACCTGTTCGTATTTCAACTCAATTTGCTTGGCTTCTCCTGTTGCTTTATAAATATAAGCCTGAATCGCTTCCGTAGAATCAAAATCACCACCAGACAATTTTAGTTTTTGAGTCTTAGACGTGTTTTTTATACGCATTGTTTTAGAAACAAAGTTAAGCACACGCTCTGCCATTTTTCGATACCCCGTCAATTTCCCTCCAGCAATAGAAATTAATCCTGTTTCTGAATAAAAGATTTCATCTCTTCTTGATAATTCAGAAGGAGATTTTCCATCTTGATGTATCAAAGGGCGCAAACCAGCCCAAGAAGACTCTACGTCACTAATATTTAGTTTTGCACTCGGAAACATATAATTGGTCGCTTCTAAGATGTACTCTACATCTTCTCTACTTGCATTGGGTTGATCAATCTCAGTATCATAGAAAGTATCTGTCGTTCCAATGTAGGTGATATTTCCCCTTGGAATCGCAAAACACATTCTATTGTCTTTTTTGACATCAAAGTAAACCGATTGCTGCAAGGGCAGTTTTTCATAAGGAACAACAACATGCACTCCTTTTGTTAGGTGCAATCGCTTGCCAACTACCCCTTCTTTATCGTGATTTCGAATGGTATCCACCCAAGGACCCGCAGCGTTCACTACTCTCCTAGCACGTACTTTTATCTCTTTATTAGAAATATGATCTCTTACAATTGCTCCACCAACATAGCCATTCTCCTTGTATATGAAGTCCGTTAGTTCGGTATAATTAAGGCAAATAGCACCATTGGCAACAGCTGTTTTCATGTTTTCAATCGTCAGCCGAGCATCGTCTGTTCTATATTCATAATACAAACCACCTCCCAATAAAATATCGGGACGTACCAAAGGTTCTAAACCAATAACCACTTCTTTTTCAAGCATTTTTCGACGCTCTTCTTTCTCCACACTTGCCAAACGATCGTACACCCAAAGACCAATAGAACTTAATGTTTTTCCCAAAGATCCTTCTTCGACAATAGGTAATAACATTTTCTCTGGAATAACAATATGAGGCGCATTAGAATGAACAATAGCTCTTTCAACGCCCACTTCATGGACCAAACTAAATTCTAATTGTTTCAAATAGCGCAATCCACCGTGAATGAGTTTGGTGGAGCGACTACTGGTACCCCAAGCAAAATCTTTTTTTTCTATCAAAGCTACTTTGAGCCCTCTTGTAGCAGCATCTAAGGCAATTCCTGCTCCCGTAATTCCTCCTCCAATAACTAACAAGTCAAAAGATTCTGACTCTAACTTAGACAACCAAGTAGTTCGCTCTGTTGCCGAAAAAGTACTTGTATTCATTAATTTTATTTATAATTGATTGATGATTCATTTCCAAAGGATTATTTTTTAAACGAATAAAAATCCTCTTAAAGATAATGCCTTGATGATTAGAACAAATATAAGGTAATTTGTTTGCTTAGCCCCTTATTCATTTCAATTTTGAACAAAAAAAACGCTACAATTTCTTGCAGCGTTCTATATATTATTACGAATAGCTTCCTATCCTTTATCTTGATAATTTCTTTAATCCACACAAACAGGTTCTACTTCTACACGTCGATTTGCAGAGCCTCCATTTTTGTATTTTTTCAAGGGTTGAGAACCTCCAAAAAAGTAGACAGATATTTTCTCTGGTCTAATTCCCATATTAACCAATTCTCGTTTGACAGCCAAAGCTCTTTCTCGTGAAAGGTCTAAATTCTTTCTTGGGTTTCCATGAATATCTGTGTGACCATAAAGGTTAATTCTTGCCCCAGTATAACTGTTCACATACTCCACAATCATTCGAATGTTCTGAATCGCTTTTACCCGTCCTGAAAATTTAGTTTCATCTTCCTTAAACACCACATCTGGTAAATAAGTCCTAGTATCACATTTCAAATCCACCATTGAAGTTAAAGCCGCTGGCATATAATCAATTGGTTCTGGAGTTTGCGTAATATTCACCACTTCTCTTTCTGTAGTCGTAGTGGATGGTCTTGTAGTCGTGGTACTAGGTCGTGTGCTTGTCGGGCGTGTACTGGTTGGTCGTGTAGTACTCGGTCGTGCCGCTGTTGGGCTTGCACTAGCAACTGAAGAACTCCCTTCTTGTACCTTTGGTTTGACGTAATTAAATGACTGTTCAAATCGGCTAACAACAGCCAACATATTATCAGATTTTCCTAAAAGTGGATTATCTTTTGTTTTAATCATAATATCAAAACAATTCAATTTATCTTGGTCTAAATGCCCATCTTTGCCATCAATCAGATCTAACATTCGGATATAACGAGGAATTCGGACAAAATGCACTTGGCAAGTCACCACATCTCCTCTTCTCAAATCATAACTAATTTCGGGAACATTTGTCAAAGAAGCTCGCTTGACTTCGTTATTAATAGCAATATTAGCAACTTCCAATTGTTTGAATTGAATCTCCAAACCTCGCATTCTAGGAGGCGTTCTCAAATACCAGGAATTAGGATGATTCCCATTGTAAAAAGTCGTAGATCTTGACTCTTGAACCACATAACGAAAATGAATAACGGTTCGTTTTTCTTGATATTCTATTTTATCAATCTGATAATGTGATTTAAATTTTCTGTATTTAGGGAGGTAATCGAAAAAACTATTGTTAGCACTAACGGTTTCCATCCCACTAACTAAAAATAGTAGTAGAAGTACTGTAATTTTGGGGAGATGATTTGTAAGAAACAAAATTCTCATCGTCAGTTAAAGTTTAAAGGCTAGGATTAAATGTATTACTTTCTATAGTGTTAGACACTACAGTTATAGTTTGTTTTGCTACAAAATATAAGAAAAAATCAACTCATTATCTAAAGATAATGAAAAAATCTATGTATATAGTAAAGAATTATAATTTTTATTAATTCTAATCCTTTTATTTTGTAGGCTGTGCCTTGTTCAACAGCATTTTATTTCCACTCAAAGACAAGAAAATAGCTTCTGGGAAAACACTTTTGAACTTTTGTTGAAAAAACAGCGCTGTTTTTGACAACAAAGCATCATTGTAGGTCAATTGGTTATACATAAGCAAAGCATTGGGTGATAATACTTTTTTGACATTTTCTAAAAACTCGATGGACTCAAAGGCAGAGGGAATTTGGTCATCAATAAAAATGTCAATTGCTACTAAATCAAATTGTTCAGAACAGGTTTTAACATATTCTAAAGCATCTATACAGACAACGGAATAAGAAGATTTAAGTTCATCCAATCTATATTTAGTAGCTAAATCTATGACTTTTTGATCAATTTCTACTAAAGTATAGGTATATTTTTTTTTAAATTTTTTTTCTAACAACAAAGGTATTGACCCTAAGCCGAGCCCTAATACTAATACATTTTTTATGCCATACTCCTCTAAATCAAGCTGTTGAAAGCTATCTCTAAAGTTAACATATAAGTCATCGTAAGAATAAACAGCGTTTTTAGTACAAAGTGCATAGCGTCCATTTCGGCAAATAACTTCCAATTTCCCACTATAATCACTAAGCGTTTCCTCCAATACAACATCTACAAAATAGCTTCCTAACTTCGTTCTAAATGACGGTTTCATACAATCTTAGTATTTTCGATTCTCCTTCGTTTCCTCAAATATATGCCTTAGAATAGCCTCCTCTACCGCATCCAATTTTTTATTTCTACGATCCATCACACGATCTGCCGTTGCCATTGCTTTGTCCATTTGATAGGTTTCAAATCGTTTGCTACTGCCCCATGAAAAAGAAGGAATGAATGTTCTAGGGAAATCACCTCCAAAAACGTTACTAGAAACTCCAACCACAGTTCCTGTATTAAACATGGTATTAATACCCGCCTTAGAATGGTCGCCCATAATCAAACCACAAAATTGAAGCCCTGTCCGATAGAACGTTTTGCTTTCATAATTCCAAACACGTACTTCTCCATAATTATTTTTAAGATTAGAATTATTCGTATCTGCGCCCAAATTACACCACTCTCCTAGCACTGAATTTCCTAAAAACCCATCGTGTCCTTTGTTGGTATATCCCAGAATAACCGAATTATTCACCTCTCCACCGATCTTAGAATGCGGTCCAATCGTTGTTGGTCCATATACTTTTGCCCCCATTTTAGTCGTCGATGATTCGCACAAAGCAAAACCACCTCGAATAATAGAGCCTTCCATCACGCTTGCATTTTTTCCAATATAAATGGGTCCATTTTCTGTATTTAACATAGCACATTCAACCCAAGCGCCTTCTTCCAAGAAAACTTGACTGGCATCACCAATCACTTTGTTGGTAGCACTTAGAGGCTGAGAAGTTCTTCCTTCCGTCAATAAAGCAAAATCAGCCGCTAGAGCAGCGCCATTTTTTTTGAATAAATCCCAAGGGTATTCAATTTCCACACAATCCGAATCAAATTCCAATACTGTCGGTACCTTTTTTTCTCCCGTTAAGAATGCTTTGGCGGTAGATTGAGTTGTTTTTAAGACAATCGGCGTATCTCCTTTTACCAATAAGGTATTGTCGGGAAGCGCTTGCAGAATATAATCACAGAGTGCCTGTGTTGGCAATACCGAACCATTTACGAGTATGTTTAGCGTCTCAAAATTGGGCGGATACTTAGCAGCAAGATAAGGCGCTGTATAATAAGAAGCCTTCATGTTTAGCATACGTTCCCATTTCTCTCGAATGGTCAAAATCCCAATACGCAGCTCTGCTACAGGGCGAGTAAATGTTAATGGTTTAAGATTCTCTCGATTATCATCAAACAAAATAAGCCCCATTGTCGCCATGTTTACACAGTTGTTTTATTAGTCATTGAATACTTCCAAGATACAAAATTAATCGGGTGTTTTGAGTACGCTAGTTCCTAAAACATATAATAGATTTTGTCTTTTCTAAAATACATAATTAATCATGACAATATAATGGATCAAACTACCTCCCATCACAAACAAATGCCAAATCAAATGCGCATAAGGAATCCTTGCTTCTGCTTTGTAAAAAATAATTCCAATCATATAAATAAGCCCACCAAAGATCAGCAAATTAAATCCAGTTGCAGGCAATGCTGTAGATAAGTAATCTCCTTGAATCACTCCAATCCAAGCCATTATCACAAACAAAAGAATAAAAAACAAATCGTATTTGCCTGTAAACTTAATTTTGAGTACAATCCCTATTGCTGCCACCGTCCATTGTAATAATAACAAAGACGATCCCATCGTCCCTCCTACCGTTAATAACAACAAAGGCGTGTAGTTTCCTGCAATAAATACAAAAATGGCACAATGATCCATGATCCTCAAACGCTTTTTCATCAAAGGAGCCGAAGCGCCATGATAAAAAGCAGAAGCAGCAAACAGCAGTACTAAACTAGTTCCATAAACAATCGCAGCTTCCAACGCATAAGCTTTGCCGCTTTCCAGAGCGCAAAAAACAGCATAGGCAAAACCAAAAACTGCTAAAATTGCAAAAGAACCATGTGACCAAGTGTTTAACCACTCTTCTAGTTTTGATCGAACTGGCAATTTTGAAAAAAACTGATTTGAATCTTCTTCAATTGCATTAGAAGCATCTTCTTCCCATTCACGGAGTTCTCCTGTATTACTCATACTGTTTGGCTTTAAGGAAGGAAAAATAAAGTACCATTCTTGACTTGTTTATTTTGCATTCCTAATGATGATATTTGACTGGCTATTGAACAAGCAGTGCATTCTTGTATTTGATTGTAATACAAATACTACACCCATTCTTTTTTCTCTTATCTAAAAAGTGTTTTTTTTGCCAAAAAAAAAGTCTTTCTGAGTTTTCAGAAAGACTTTAGAGCGAAAAACGAGATTCGAACTCGCGACCCCAACCTTGGCAAGGTTGTGCTCTACCAGCTGAGCTATTTTCGCTTATCTTGCAACAATAATTTGGTATGCTTGCTGCTTGTGGATACAAAGATAGGACTTGTCTTCAGAAATGCAAAAAAATAATTGTTTTTTTTTATTGTTTTTTCAAAAAAAGAATCGCCCAAAGTTATAAAACTATCAAAATCAAAAACTTAGATTCTAAAAAAAAATTAAAAAAAAAGCGTTTATTTTTCAAGTTTAAGAAAAATGAAGATTTGATGATTCATTTATCCCTAAATCATCAAATCTTCTGCCCCTCTATTTCTTCACGACTTGCAAGACATCCCCACAATTACCACACTTGTGCAAGGCTTCATTGCTATTAAACTTTGCAAAAGTTTCTGGCAATTGCTTTTCTATATTTGTTAATTTGAAATAATCTTCGTGCAACTGCTCGTTACAGTTGTCACAATACCATTGAAACCCATCGGTATGTTTTTCGACATCGCGCACGTGCTCAATCACCAAACCAATGGTTCCTGCTGGACGCTGAGGCGAATGTGGTATTTTGGCAGGCAATACAAAAATTTCGCCTTCCTTAATTGGAATGTCTTTAGGTTCTCCATCTTGAATTACCTTCAAAACCATGTCCCCTTTTAGTTGCATAAAAAACTCTGGCGTTTCATTATAATGATAATCCTTCCGCAAATTTGGTCCTCCAATAACCATGACAATATATTCAGAACCAGGAAACACTTCTTTATTACAAACAGGCGGTTTTAAGTCATCCTTATTTTCCTCCACCCACTTCATTAAATTAACAACATTAAATGCTTTCATTCTAATTGGAATTTATTTGGTTTATAATAATTGATGGAGTATAGGACAAAAAATTACTATCTAATAAAATATTGCATCTGCTTAATATTCTATTAGATTTTAGATCGCTGCGCTTTTAGATTTTAGATACTAGACCCTATT
>CALDEP010000483.1 GCA_937942475.1 uncultured Aureispira sp. | reverse complement strand
CTGAGTTGTACAAAAAAGTCAATTATGGTCGCCATTTATTGGAAATGGTTGGTCTCGCAAAGCCTTTGTAATTCTATAATTATTTTGGTTCTTTGACAATTTTTGCCGCAGCCTACTTTTTTTCTTTTTCATAACAGTAGGGTTTTGGTCGTAAGTCATAAGTATAAAGTCGTAAGTTATTAGCTGTCAACGACTTTACTTACTACTTATAAATACGACTTATAACAAAAATAGCAAAATCGAAGCCATTTGGTATAGGCTGGCAAAAATTGTCAGAGAACCATTATTTTTTACTAACTCGATTCCACCTTGGATGAAAACGTCCGATTTCTCAAGAATCGAAAAAAGATAAACGATCTGCAATATGTATCTAAGCTTCTGCAATATGTTTATACCTGTCTAATCAAAGCAAGCTAATTTTGTATCTCACAAAAAAAAGATATATCATGAGTAAAACAATTTTGATTACAGGAGCATCTTCAGGTTTTGGAAAAGGAGTTGCTATTGGTTTAGCTAAAAAAGGACACCGTGTTATTGCTGGTGTTCATGTGGAACCTTTAAAAACTATTTTGCTGGAAGAGGCTAAACAAGCAGGCGTGGAATTAGAAGTTATCGTATTAGACGTGACGAATGAAACTGACCGACAATTTGCCTTTAATTATGACGTAGATGTATTAATGAGCAATGCAGGGATTATGGAAACTGGACCAGTTGCTGAAATTCCGATGCAAAACGTTCGTAAAAATTTCGAAGTTAATGTCTTTGCTTCTCTAGAAATGGCGCAAGGTTTCTTACCTAAAATGGTTAAGAAGGGAGCAGGAAAAGTCATATTTACTTCTTCAATGGGTGGCTTAATTTCTGTGCCTTTTGCAAGTATTTATACCGCTACCAAACATGCCTTGGAAGGAATAGCAGAAGGTCTAAAAGAAGAACTTACAGGAACTGGCGTTGAAATATGTACTGTAAATCCTGGTATTTTTGGGACAGGCTTTAACGATCGTGGCGCAGAAACGATGATGAAATGGTTTGATCTAGAAAAATCACTTTCAAAACCTGAGGTGCTTCAAGCGGTTTTTGAATCGGATGGATTAGCCAATCAGCTAGATCCTCAACTGATGGTTGATGCGATGATTCGTGTAGCGGAAGAAGAGAATTCTTTATTTAGAAATGTCATTCCAGAAGCCATTATTCCTTGGATAAAAGCTACGCAAGAAAACACTTGGCAGGTAAGAAAAAATGATTCTATTTCTGTAGACCCTAGTAGTTTATAATGAAAGAGAGAACCACTATAAAAACTGCCATTATTATCAATGCAAGTCCTGAACAAGTATGGGAGGTATTAACAGACTTTAAAAAACTAGATACTTGGAGTACTTCTTTTCAGGGCTTAGAAGGTGATTTTTGCAAAGATGGCGAAATTGAAGTTGCGTTTAAATCGCCTTTTGGCGGTTTAACAAAAATGAAAAAAAAGCTGTTTCAGTTTGAAGAAGGAAGATCATTTGCTTGGACAGGTGTCTTTCTACTCGGTATGAGCGATTATCACATTCATAGTGTCAAAGAACTGCCCAATGGGCAAACAGAATTTAGCCAAGAGGATGGCTTACAGGGTGGCGCAAGTTTTTTGCTAGGCAAAGTATTAGAAAAGCAAATGCAAAAAGCTTATGTGCAATTTAACCAAGAATTAAAGAACGTTGTAGAACGTAAAATCAAAGCATCTGATGAATAAAATACAACATGTAAAATCTATTACAGAGGTACATCAACTTTTTCAATTGCCAAAACCGAAACATCCTCTTGTTTCGGTTTTTCGCCATAAGGATTTACAGATTCCTACGAATTTTTCGTCCATCTCCTTTACAACTGATTTATTTATGATTAGTTTAAAAGAGAACCAGCAGGTCGTTGTGAATTATGGTAGAGAAATCTATGACTTTCAAGAAGGGACGGTTATTTTCTTATCGCCCAACCAGGTTTTTTCATTCAAATCAGCCGATTTTTCAAATTGCGAGGAAGAATGGACGCTTGCCTTTCATCCTGATTTCATGACTCAAAATTTGGGGAATGATATAGACGGCTACCATTTTTTCAACTACGAAGCCAACGAAGCACTGCATCTTTCGGAAGATGAAAAACTGTCCTTAAATGATTACTTGGACAAAATAGAGAAAGAATATTATCAGCAAATTGATAAACATACACAAGAAATCATTTGCATCAATATAGAAACGATTCTAAAATATTGTCAACGATTTTATGCCCGTCAATTCATTACCAGAAAAATGAACAACAATAGGTATTTAGCTAAATTTGAACGCTATTTAAAAAATCATTTCGCTCAAAACCTAACAGATTCGGGCTTGCCAACGGTAAAACAATGTGGAGAAGCTTTGCATTTATCTGCCCATTATTTGAGTGATTTGCTAAAGGCGGAAACAGGGAAAAATGCCAAAGAGCATATAGATTTATATACGATCAAAAAAGCCAAAACGCAACTTCAAAACCACGAACTAACCATAAGTCAGGTGGCGTATAACTTAGGCTTTGATTATCCAAATCATTTTAGTAAATTCTTTAAATCAAAAACAGGACTTAGTCCTTCCATGTACCGTAATTCAAATTAAAAATCAGTAAATTACAAGGTGTCTAAAAAATCTAGTCCATTAAAACAACATTATGACGATCAAAAACACCTACCTCTCAAAAGGTTTTATCCTTGCAGGATTAGCCAATATGACTGTTTTAGTTTTTTCAAGATGCTTTACCAATTCAGTTATTGCTGCATTTGATCCTGTTGTCATGTCTAATTTTGGGCTATTAATGATTGTGGTTTGGGGATTAGCCTATATGTCTATTGCC
>CALDEP010000482.1 GCA_937942475.1 uncultured Aureispira sp. | reverse complement strand
GGCTGGAAATCCTTAATTTACTTGCTACAAGTCTCTCACTAGTTTAGAGCTTGTACATCAACAATAAAACTTGTTGGGGATGCTTAGAGCATGAACGAGATTTGTCAAAGAACTGACTTTTTGAATGGCAAAGAAAACGTTCTTTAATATGGAGGAATTACGCCAATTGATTTTTGAAACATATAGGGAGCATTTTTTCTAAAAAGAGCGTAGTTAATATGTTATAAGGTATATCAAATACTTAACTCCTGTTACGCATAACTTAAAGCGCAGCGCTCATGAGCAAAGCGAACTAAAATTAAACATTAGAAAATGTGCTCAAATAAGTAATAAGAGGTTTAAACCTTGATTAAAAAAGTTATTCGCAGGCTCATGAGATAAAGGGGCATAACCGCAGGTTTTAAAATAGGCTTGCTTTTGTTAAAAAATTAACTTATATTTAGTGGTAATATTAAACACAGTGTTTTTTTAACTAAAACTAGACATGGATAAAGACAAGGAAGCTCTAAAAAGGGCTAAAAATCAGGCAAAAATTGATAAGATAGAAGGAGATCTTGTTCTATTTGAAAATGCTATTTCGAAAAATAGAGCTATTTTTGAAGAAGATGGGGAGGTCGATAGTAAAGAGCAGAAGCAGCTGGATAAAATGGAGAAGAAGATTTTAAAAATCAGAAATAAATTATCTAAACTGGGATGGGTTTCTGATGGTGACAATTCTAATTTGGATGAAGATGTACAAGTAGAAATTGAACGACTGATATCTAAAATGCAAGAATTAATAGAATCAATACAATTATAAAACCTAAGAAAAAATATGCGATTATATATTGGAATACTACTATTGATATTTGTTGGTAATAGCAATTTATGGTCCACCCCAAAGAATTACAAGATGGAAATGACAAAAGAAAATCTTCTGAAATTAGAAAAATTAGAATCCTATAAAAAAGAATTATTAACTGTTTTTGCTAAGAATGGCTTGTCTATGGACAAAGCTTTAAATTCAACTCAGATTAATACATTCAACCAAGCAGTAAAAATGTTATTGAATGTTACAGGAGCAGCTGGATTAGCCAGTCCTGATTTTATTCCCAAAGGGAAATTTATTAAGTTTGTAAAAGAATGGGTAGCTGATTTTAAATCAGAACTAGAGGGTATTAAAGACGATGATATTGCTATTGATAAAAAAGAGATAGAAAACTATCTAAAAGCAAAAATAAGAAACCCTAAATTTCCTGTATCGTTGACTTTATGGGACGAAATAGAAAAAGAATTGTCCAAATTGGGGGAAAAGGAAACTCCAAAGTCAATTACAGCAGCAGTGTCAAAAGGTTTGGATAGTTTTTCTAATAAAATGGAAACTGATTTTCCTCTTACGGACGAATATAGGAACAATAGGGCTAAGTATAAGGTGATCAAAAAGAAAGACCTAGATGATAATATCATTAAGGTAAATGACCTTTCTAATACCTTGCTTCCTATTATGGCAAAGGCAAGAGAAAAGGCAGAAAAAGAAGCCAAAGAAATCAAAGAAAAGGCAGAGGTAAAGGTAACCAATTTCAAAAAAGCCTATGAGGCTTGGGTGAAAGAACAGAAAGAAATTTGTACAAGAATTATCAGTGCAGATAAGAATACAGACTCTCTTAATTTGATGGACAAAAGCAAGTTTATTGCTATTTTGGTAAAAGAAAGTAAAGTTTGGGAAGCAGCACAGCCTGAATTGACGGGAGAACTTTTGGCGAGCATTAGTGGGAATCTAAAGAAAGATAAATTACCTATTAAAGAATTTGTAAATGCTATGTCAGCAGCTGTGACAGAAATTAATACACCTCTAACTACAATTGCTAGTAACTGGTTTGAGTCGCCTAAATTTCCAGAGTATTACTCTTTACAAACAGCTATTACTGCCAATAATACTGGTTTGGGAGAATATGACTTAATGAAAGAATACCTAGAATGGTTTGCAACTGTTGGAGCTGCCGCAGATAGTTTGACCGTATCAACAGGTCAGCAATTTATTATTACAAAATTAGTAGAGGGGATTAAAAAAGAATTCAAATCTAAAGAATTAGAATTTTTCTGTAATCCTTTTGAAGAGAAACTGAACAAATTTAAGTCAAAATTGAATCCAACTTACTGTTCGCTTGATCAGTTAAGTTATGCTTGGTCGGAATCTCTTTATGATGTTATCATGAACAGTAATACGCTTAATGATAGTTTGGGGCATTTATTGAAAATGGGGGATAAAACGGCAATAGATTCTATTTCTAATTTATTAAAATCCAATGCGGAATTAAGTGTAATTCAACGAATTTTCATGGACGCAAGGAGACCTCCTGTAAAAGCAAAGGCATTAGCTAATGGCGAAAATTTGGGTGGAAATATTGGGTTTAGTGATGGAACGGTTCTAGATAATACGGTCAAAACTAAAATTGTAAAAATCAATGGAACGCCATGTGTTATTCCAACAGATGTTTCTTCAAATATTCTAACAAATAGTAAACATGGATTCGAATTTAAAGTAACTGACTTTGCAGCACAATCTCCTATTTTTAATGGAAAAGAAGGCGTGTCTACCTACTTTGAGTATAAAATTACCTTTAAACGAACTAGAGGCTCATATACATCAGGAAGTGGACATTCTACAGGAACAGGAAGAGAAGATGGAACAGAGGAATCGTTGACAGATATAGCTATACATCATGTTGGAACTGGTTATACTACTGGTGGTTCAGCATCTGTTTCAGGAGGCATTGGTGTAGTGGAAGGAACAGTTGAAACACATGCAGACTTTTCTGTTAATTATGAATATGAAGGCGGTACTGAAAAATCAAAAGGAAGTAGTGTTGTGATTTCTTCGTCAACAGAAAATTCAACTTCAGAATCTAATACCTTAGATAATGGTAGCCAAGAAGGCTTTTTCTTAGTGAAAGGCTTATTGTATTCTCACAAAATTGACAAAAAAGGAGGAACAATAGAAATTGTGCTAAGTAAGAGCGCTAATCCTAATAAAAGAAATGGACTTACTATTTACTGTTCTAAAGGACAACTTGTAAAGACTTTAAGATGGTCTAAGGACTAAAAAGAAGTAATTGTAAGAATATACAAAAGGAATTCCTCTTAGAGGAATTCCTTTTTCTGTTTAAGTGATAACCGTTTGCTGTTGTCAGGTTCAATTCCATATAAATATAAAAAGAATGCTTAGTAACAACCTTTTATCTCAAAGAGAAAGTAGGTATTTCCTTATAAAGAAAATAGCCAATGTAGTTCTTTGGTAATCAATTGGATGTGATTGATGGGCGAAGTGTTGTAAAGTAAAAACTCTAGATAAGAAATATATTTTACAATAAAATAGATGAAAATATAAAAGGGGCAGCCCGCTATTTTGATAGGACCTAAAATAGCAAATGCGGCCCCTTAAAAGCAAACTATTTAGGATTCAACGTGCATCAAACGAGTCATTAGAGGAGCGACAAAGAGAGCGAGTACGCCAATTATTAGTGTTATAATTCCGAAACTAACATAGACCGAGACATAAGAATACAACTGCTCAAAAGCAGGTCCTTTTTCTATGGCAATCTCTTGGCTTAAACCTGTCACGGCTTCGATAGACGATCCAAAAGTGTCTGTTAAGATATTTTTGTCGCCATTGCTTACGGTGAGCTTGGCAATTTTTCCTGCAAAATAATGCCCATAGAAATAAGAAGAAAACCAAACGCCCATGATGAAGGAGATGTATTGTTTGGGTGATAATTCAGTGACTTTAGAAAGTCCAATTGGAGATAAAAAGAGTTCGCCAATCGTGAGGACAAAATACCCCACAATTAAATAAACCATAGAGGTTTGAGCCAAGGCATCTGCACTGACCGCAGAGCGTCCAAAAATGATGGCAGCGATGCCCAATAAAATTAAACCTAAACTAAATTTATAAGGCGCAGAGGGATTTTTGTTGATGCGATTTAGCCAGCCCCAAAGCATCGAAAACGGAATGGCTAGCAAGACAATAAAACTAGCGTTGATGCTGTTTGTTTGGGCGGCATTAATACCAATTAAATCAACATTTCTATCCGAAAACAAGACTAAAGAACTTCCTGTTTGTTCAAACAAAGCAGCAAAAAGTGTGGAAAGTAAGGTGAAGTAAATGACCACAATTAATCGACTTCGTTCAAGGGTACTTACTTTCTTTAGAATATAGAAAATGTACAGCATCAAGAAGGCAGTAGCGGCAAAAATCAGGTAATGTTCTTGCTCGTGAAAAAAGATAATTGCCGCAAAAATAGGCGTTGCCGCCAAGGCGCCCAACGTTACCCATTGTCCTTGATTTAGACCGACTTTTTTTTGATAATAACGAGTCTCATTGGGCAGCTTTCCTGCTTCCCCAAACACATTATCTTTTAGGCCTTTTTGGAAAAATACCAAGCCCAAGAGCATTCCAATACCTGCTAACATAAATCCATAATGCCAGCCATACAAAGCGGCTACCCAAGCACAAATCAAAGGCGCAATTGCTGCCCCTAGATTAATACCCAAATAAAAGATAGTAAAACCTGCATCTCGTTGACTTGGATTGTCTTTGTACAAAGAGCCTACAAAGGAAGATATATTGGGTTTGAAAAACCCATTGCCAAGAATAATCAAGCCCAAAGAACCATAGAAGAATACAGGCGTTTCAAAGGACAATAAAAAATGCCCTAAAGCCATTAAAATACCACCCAATAAGATGGACTTTCGATAGCCTAAGATCTTGTCGGCAATAATTCCGCCCCACAAAGGCGTAATGTAAACCAAGGACATGTAGGCGGATAAAATGCCAAAAGAAGCATCGTCTGAATAAAGCAAATGCTGTGTCATGTAGAGTAGGAGTAGGGCTTTCATTCCATAAAAGGAAAAGCGTTCCCATAGCTCGGCAAAGAATAAATAAAAGAGTCCTTTGGGATGCCCAAATAGCGTGGCTGTTGGAGCCGTTTCTGCTGATTTCATATTGCGTTGAATTTTAGTAAAAAATGATTCAAACGCAAAATCAGCTAAAGCCTTAGGATCTCTAAGGCTTGTTCTAAAGTATAGTAAACAATACTTGTTTGATACTATTTGAAACTCAGTAACAATTAATTACAAATCGTGTTATAGTTTTGATTATCAGGAGCTTTTAAGAATTCGTCTAAGAGACCTTCTTCTATGCTAATGTGTTCGGGTAGGATGCGCAAACGGTATTGACCGTTCCCAATAAAGGTAAAAATGTCTCGACGCTCTAGCTGTTGGTGTGCTTGTAATTGGAGAATGCTGTTGCAATTTTCGATGATTCGACTTAGGTAGGTTTGATTTTTTAACTCGCCTGCTGCACCCACTACAATGCATTGTTCTTGCCCTTCTCCCCACTTTCTGCGCAAGGCAAATTTGAGTAAATTTTTATATTGCGTGGTCTTAGAACCAAAGTCGATAACTTGGTCGTAAATTTCTTTAGAAGGGATGCTTATTTTTACCAAAGACCAATCTAAAAACTGTATCGTCATTTCGCTAGGACGAGGCGTACTCGCCAACTCGATGACCCAACTGGTAGCGAGGACTAAGAAGATAGAAATTAAAGAAGTTTTGGCAATTATTTGTATTAATTTATTGGTAAATCCATCGTCTAATTGGGTGAACACTTCTGGTAATTGAGCAATAAACATCAAAAACACCGAAAGAGCAGCAATGTAAGCCACTACCTTTAAATCTCGATCAATAAAGGTTTTGAATAGAGAATAAGAAAGCAAACAACACAAGAAACTAGAGAGCAATAAATCTGGAATGCCTGCAAGACGAATGGCTCCTTGATGTTTGGGTAAGGATAGATTTAAACCAATCGTCAAAAGACTAACGAATAGAATTAAGGCAATGATTTTACTAATGTTTTTCTCATTATTATAAATAAAAGAAGGCGCATGAGAAAAGTAGAAAAGTGCCAAGAGTAGAAATAAATTATTTAAGGTAGAAAACAAGCTCACGCCCAACAAATATGCAGTCGTTTGACTAAAATTTCCAAGCGTTCCCATATAGCCCCAAGTACCCGATCCAACCCAAACAAAGAGGGCTAAGCTTAAATAAACCAAGCCTTTGTCGATTCGAAGCAAAGAATCGTCTTCTTCCAGTCGATTGTTGAATCGCTTGCGAATGTTGTACCAAATTGCAAGCAATAAAATGGCTCCAATAAAGGCAATAGATAAATGCGCAAGGGTATGGAATATTGCCACTTCTTTCATATAATTGTTGGACCAGTTATTTTAAATGATTACTTGTTGTACCTTAAAATTACAAAACAATGTTTGATAAAAATAATAAGAACCAAGTACTTGATGAACATTTAACGAATGTTTTAGACCAAAGGACTGCTGTAGACCGCTATATCTGGGTTCGAGCAGTCGTGTTCCTTGTGATTGGTGCTTTGGTTGGTGGGATTAGTGTTTTGTTTCGGCCTTATTTTGACGATGGAGTACATATGGAGGCGGTTGCTGCTTTGATTCTTCTAGTCGGAATGAATATTGGCTTGTTAAAATATTTTATCGAAAACAAAAGAAAGCGGTATAAATTCGCTTACGGCTTATGTGTCTGTGCTATTTGGGCAGGCTATGTTTTGGGCTGGACAATTGGTGCAGGCTATTATTGGGGGGATGTTGGAACGATGAATGGGATGTTTGCCTTGGTGAATTTAGGGATTGGGTATTTTGTGTTTTTCTTTCACGATAAATTATCTGCTGAATCTTAAAAAAGACTATATTTTTTTGCATGATAAAAGAATTAAAAAAAAGCAAAGTAAATCACAAAGCCAAGATAACAGTCACTTTTGAAGTGACTGTTATCTTGGGTGCTAAACCTACTGCCAATCCCAAGCCGAGCCATAAACTCCCTTCGCATCCACATAATCCAAAAAATTACCATAAAAAGGAAAACTAGCCAGCGTAGCACTATCGCCAATAATGATCAATTTTTTCTTCGCTCTAGTCATGGCAACATTCATTCGACGGGTATCTTTCAAGAAACCAATTTCACCCATGTCATTAGAACGAACCATTGAAATATAAATCACATCTCGCTCTTGCCCTTGAAAAGCATCAATGGTATTGACCTCAATATTCGCCTCTGGAAAATGGTCAAAATCTTTGATAATGGCTTCTTGAATAGAAATGACCTGTTCTCGATAAGGAGAGATAATTCCAATAGAAATTTCTTGATCGCCAAGAATAACCAATAAATTATCAAGGTGTTGTCTCAAGACATAATATTCTTCTGGGTTGAAATAACTTAGCGATTCTGGATTGACTTTTTCTTCAAAACCACAACCTGCGGTGTCAATAAATTCCAAGGGTTCACTAGGCGTTCCATCTGAAAGGCTCAATTGCCAAGTGGCAACTGATTCGTCCGATTGGAGCTTGTTATCATAAAACTGATCGTTAGAAAATCCCATGATATTGTTGTGCATTCTATATTGCGTGTCCAGTAAATTGACCTGTTCTAGGCGTTGTACCCCTTTTTCAAGTAAGGTAATGTTGAAGCCATTTTTGGCGGCTTCTCTACTTTTTACGGTTGGAGGCAATTGGAAAGG
Source organism: uncultured Aureispira sp. (assembly GCA_937942475.1). Taxonomy (GTDB): domain Bacteria; phylum Bacteroidota; class Bacteroidia; order Chitinophagales; family Saprospiraceae; genus Aureispira. The sequence continues at coordinate 6,194 of CALDEP010000482.1, read as the reverse complement.
ATCTCCTGCAAAAACGACTCGATTGGCTTTGCAAATTGGAATCCAAGTAGCGGGTTCCAAAGCTTGTGCTGCCTCGTCGATAATGATGGTATTAAAGGTCATTTTTTCGATGTGTCGGCTAACAGAACCAACCAAGGTACTACAAACAACGTCCGCCTCTCGCAAGGTTTTCTCGATAATATAATCCTCTAACATTCTCGCTTGATACATCAAGTCTTTGGCTTCTTTGTACCCATCTCGACGATCTTGGCGTTCTTTTGGGCCAAATTTTCGTTTAAATTTATCAGAATTGCGACGTATTTTAGCCGCTTCAATTTTCATTTTTTTAACCTCTTGCATTTCGGGAAGCGTTTGCAAAATACCCTCCATCGTATGCTGTAGTAGGTTTTCGTCAATTCTCGAAACATTTCCAATTCGCACGACATTCAGCCCTGCGTCAGCCAGTTTTTCGGTCAGTAAATCTGTGGCAGAGTTAGAAGGCGCACAAACCAAAATAGGCGACTCTCGTCGGACCAATTGTTGAATGGCAGCCACCAAAGTAGTTGTTTTTCCTGTTCCTGGAGGACCGTGTACAATTGCAACATCTTCTGCCGCTAAAATATTATGAACGGCTGCATTTTGAGATTTATTGAGGTGCGGAATTTCAAAAGAATGATGTTCCTTATCAAAACGAGCAGGATATTTTCCCAATAGAATTTCTCGAAGTTCTGACAAACGATCATTTTTAGCCGCTTTGACGGTTTTTACGGCACGCTCCATTTCTTGATAACTGCGCTCGTCAAAATTGAGTTGAATACCAATTTTTCCACCCATCACCCAACGAGGCAATTGCGTTCCGTATAAAATGATCTTCATACGATTCTTCTTAATATAATAGATGACCCCTTTCTCCTCGGCATCATTTTCCAGCACTTTTTCAGAAAAGATACTGACGACTTGTCCCGCACGGAATTTATGCGCTTTGTCCAAGTGTTTTACTCGTTCGATAATAATATAAGGATGCTCGCCCAAACTCCAACCCGAACTATCCAATTGAACAGGATACCAACAAGCTCCTTTTTGGATGCGTTGTTGAACGCTCAATTCTTTGAGTAATTGATCGTACTGGCGGCTTTCTTCTTCCTTTTCTTGCTTTAATAATTCGAGTAAGTGATCTAATTCTTCTTGTGTTGTCATAAATAAATGGGCGTATTGTTGGTCTTGGTCGTATAATAAATCCTGTAAAGGTAGAACTCTAAGTTAAGGAGTTTTATTCTTTTATCATTCAAATGAATCAAAGAGTTTTTGAAAACCTACTCTATGGCAAAAAATCCGTGAATCAGATTTAGTCCTGCTGTTATTATGATAACTCATGTTACGCAAACAATGGATTAGGTCGATAAAAAATCAATGTTCTTGTATAAGCTTGTTCTTAATTCTTACTGCTAAATTTTTAATGTTGAATGCTTTATAGCACAACAAACATTAAAAATTTAGCAGTAAGAATTCAACATTAAAATAACCCTTAAATAAGTAATGATGAGTTTGATACTGAACGAAAAAAAAAACTTGTGTAACATCAGATTATAAAATAGACCATTGTGCATCCTAGCATTAAAAACAAAAAATCTAAAGGTGGATTGATGTTTGATGAGTGAAATGAGGGTTTTGCAATAGAAAAAAAGCATTTTTCTTAAAAAAGTGCGAGTTTTGTTGCAACTTAACAAGTTGATAGGAGAATCGTAATTTATTGTACATATACTCTTAAACCTATCCAAAAGTAAAGTAAGAAGTTTTATCTAACGAAAATACTAGAACATTGAATTTTTTTTTCCATTTTGGTCGCTATCTGTTGTTCATTAAAAATATGTTTTCTCGACCAGAGAAATTATCCATGTATTGGAAAGAGACGACCCGACAGATGATAGATATTGGGATTGGCTCATTGGTTATTATTGGTTTGGTTTCGGTCTTTATTGGAGCGGTAACCGCCATACAATTTGCTTATCAATTAGGTAGCTCGTCTATTCCAAAGTATTACATTGGGTATATTGTGCGGGATATTATGATTATTGAATTGGCACCAACATTTACTTGTCTAGCATTGGCAGGTAAGGTGGGCTCTAATATAGCTGCGGAGCTTGGTGGAATGCGCCAAAAGGAGCAAATAGATGCTCTAGAAGTAATGGGAGTAGATACAACCGCTTATTTGGTGTTGCCTAAAATTATCGCTGCCTTGACGGTTATTCCAATGTTAGTGGTTCTTTCTGCTTTTATGGGAATGGCAGGAGGTTATACGGCTTGTACGGTTGGTGGTTTGGTATCAGAAGCAGAGTTTATGCAAGGGTTGAGAGCGTTTTTTGATCCTTATAATATCTGGATGATGGAAATCAAGGCATTCGTTTTTGCCTTTTTATTAACCTCTATCTCTTGTTATCAAGGTTTCTTTGTAACTGGTGGTAGTATTGAGTTGGGACGAGCAAGTACCAGTGCGGTAGTAATTAGTAATATTCTAATTCTATTGGCAGATTATGTATTGGCTCTGATATTGACTTAGTGATTAGCAGTTGAATTCAACTTTACTTTGCATTATAAATCGCAAAGGAAGTCGTAAACAAGTGGTAATGATTCTATTAAAATAGGCTTTAAAATTTAAGTATTTAGGATGATTCGTATTGAAGATATAAAAAAGCAATTTGGTGATCAAGAAGTTCTGAAAGGAATTTCTACGGTGTTTGAAAAAGGAAAAACCAATTTAATAATTGGTAAGTCTGGAGCAGGAAAAACAGTCATGTTAAAGATTTTAGTAGGTTTAATTCAACCTACTTCTGGAATCGTTTGGTATGGAGATACTAACTTTTCAGCACTGAACACCAAACAAAGAAAAGCAATTCGAACTGAAATGGGAATGCTTTTTCAAGGTTCTGCTTTGTTTGACTCAATGAGTGTGGAAGAAAATGTTCGTTTTCCTCTAGATATGTTTACGAATTTGACAAAGAAAGAAAAGGAAATTAAAGTTGATAAAACTTTAGAACGAGTAGAGTTGACGGGAAGTAATAATAAGTATCCTTCTGAAGTGAGTGGTGGTATGCAAAAACGGGTTGGTATTGCTAGAGCAATTATCTTAGACCCTAAATATTTATTTTGTGATGAGCCAAATTCTGGGCTAGATCCAACAACTTCTATGAAAATAGATGAACTAATTCGTAACATTACTGCGGAAAATCAAATTACAACCGTTATTAATACACATGACATGAACTCGGTGATGGAAATTGGTGATAATATCAATTTGGTGCATTTAGGGGAATTGGCATGGGTTGGAACTCGACATGAGGTAATGACGAACAAAAATGAGTTATTACAGGATTTTATCTTTGCATCACCCTTTTTGCAACGTCTACGTGATGCTGCAAATTTAAATAAGAATGCATAGGGAAAATTCAATACAATAGAATATAAAAGGGTACTAGATCTTTTTAGGTAAGCTTTTACAGCCTTTTTCAAAATGAAACTTTTTTCCATTTTGGGAATTGTGTTTCAGTTTAGGGTTTAAGATGCATAATTAAATGTGTAAGTGTTTGGTTGTGTTTGTTTTGTAGGTTAGGAACGATTCTTTCTATATAGAAAGTTGTATCGCTTGACTTTTACTAAATACTTCTCTATAATGAATACAAAATTTCGAATACTTGTTATATTCTCCCTTGTATTATTTGTTGTCTTGTCAACAAAGCAACTTAATGCTTGTGTGCCAATTATAGCTTCAATGTCAACGTCAACACCGACTACTGTTCCTGCTGAAAAAACAGTCCTTCGTTTTATTGTCTATTATAGTGGCGATTTATCTGCTGTTATGAAGGATGAAGACAGTTATATGAAAACATTTATGGAGGTGTACAACCTAAAGTTAATCAGCACGTTTAAGATTGATGAAACGAATAGTGGTTTTACTTTAGAGGCTAAGGAAGGAATTGAATTTCCAACTGAAGTTGCTAGAGAAATGTCTTTAATTAATAATATTTTGATGATCGAAGTAACGCATATTCTTGTTACTGAGGAAAGCTAATAAAGAGCGCTCTTTTTCTTTCTTATCATCCTCTTCCAAAATACTTCTTCCTACGAGGTAATATTAAGTACTTTTTCCACATAGAATGCCATGCATTCTATCCAATCCGTTTTATAGTTAAGTAGACCACTTAAATTGTTTCTTGATGCAAGGCGCAAGTAGGATGTAAATCACACCCTCTAAAAATAAAGAAATGAAACACTACTTACTATTGTCTCTAATCCCTCTATGCCTTGTTCTCTTCAATAGCTGCGAATCCTCTTCTTCTGAAACCCCAACTCCCCCTTCGAATACAGGTGTCGTGTTTCCAAATGCCAAGTATACTAGCGTTACTGCTTATCATTTTGAAGACCTAAAAGGAGATCCAATTATCAGCAAAGAAGGTGTCTTAAATCCTACCATTAAGAAAGAAAAAGTATTAACAGAAGAAGAAACCAATTCCTTTTTAGCGACGATTAATAACCGAAAAACTTACGGTGGTTTGTATACAAGATGTTTCAAACCTCGGCTAGGGCTTGTTTTTTATAATGAAAATAAAGCAGTAGCACATATTAGTATCTGCTTTGAATGTTCTCAACAAACGGCTTTTCCTCTAATAAAAGCTTACGAAGAAACGCCAGTAGCAACGCATGGATACAGCGAAGAAGGGTTCCGTAAATTGACTAGTTTTTGTGATAATTTAGGCTTCGGGCAGTGTGGAGAATAAAACAAAATAAAGATGCGAATTATAATTTATGCCATGCTGCTGTGCCTTATTTTTACTCATTCACCCCTTGCTCAAACTTCTACCAATTTAATGGAATACGAAACTGTTTTGGATGATTTTGCGAAGGCTTCAGTCAACAACCTCAATTTTCAAAATGGTATTAATATCTTTATTGAAACGCCTGAAAGTGATTTAGATGCCTTGTATCAAGGATTTAGAATTACACATACCGATGGTGAGTTCAATGGAGGCTGGGAGCTTTTGTACGCCAAGGATATTGTCATTAAAGAAGAAATTCCTTTAAATTTTAGAGCTGTTTTATATTTGTTTAAAAATAAGCAATATATTGTTTTGTATAAAGAAGAATCGGTAAACAAGTATTATTTTAGGATTTTTAATGCTGTTTATTAACCTTTTAGAAAACAGTGAAAAATGGAAATTAAGGCTTTAAGTACAACTCCTTTAGAAGAAGTTGTTTTTGCTATATTAATGGCTTTTGAAGGCTATTTTGTAAGCATGCCATCAGATACGACTTATTGGGGAAATCGTTTTCAAGCTGCTCGGGTAGATTGGGATTGCTCCTTTGGATTATTTGACAAAGGCGAGTTAGTGGCTTTTATTATCAATGGAATAGACGAAAGAGGAACCGATAAGATTGCATTTAATACAGGGACAGGTGTTGTTCCCAAATATCGTGGGCAAAAGATTGTCGATCAATTGTACGAATATGCGTTTCCTTTTCTTCATAATAAGAAGGTGACCCACTGTGCTTTAGAGGTGGTCAAAGAAAACAGCCGAGCGATTCGAGTATATGAGCGCATTGGTTTTTCGATTACAAAGGAATATTACTGTTTTAAAGGGAAATTAGCGGTCTCAAGCTACCAAACGACCTTAGAAGAAGCCAACTTAGCAACCATAAACAATCCCAAGGAGTATTTATACGCCTGGGATAACTCAAATAGATCAATTGAAAATAGCCCAATAGGGACGTATACTTGTTATGAAGTATTAAATTTGGAACAAGAAAAAATTGGTTTTTTTGTGATCAATGCAGCATCTGGTTATTTGCCACAATTTGAAATTTACAATCCAGCTTTAACAGCCCATTGGGTCTTGCTTTTTGATGGCATCGCTCAAATAAATCGAGCGATAAAAACCAACAATGTAGATGCTCAAAGAACGGCTCAAAGAGCTGCTTTATTAAGTTTGGGACTAGAAAATACGATCAATCAGTATGAGATGGAACGGAAATCTTAGGTGATTTTTTTAGTGTTAAATTTATAGGCCTCTCTCCAAAAAAAATTGGCTCAATTAGAAGTTTTGTGAGCGTTTAAGATTTAGAATCCTTTTTAAGGCTATGAATTGGGATATAAGTTTTAAGTAGAAAGTCGTAAGTCGTTTATTATCAAAACAAAACATACGACTTTCTACTTAAAACTTACG
>CALDEP010000481.1 GCA_937942475.1 uncultured Aureispira sp. | reverse complement strand
TTAAAACAGCTTATTTAAAAACCGTTTGTTTTCTATATTTATTGTTTTACAATCTTTCTAGTAATATGCTCTTGTCCATTGGTGAAGCTAATAAAATAGACTCCTTGTGCCAAAGCATTTACTTCAATTGTTTTGTTCTGTAAAGATCCAACTTGAACCGTTTGACCTTGTATATTTGTTATCATGTAATTAGACATTCCTTCCATGTTGGTTGATACTTCCAAATAATCTCTAAATGGATTTGGAGCAACATTTAAGAACGCCTCTTCTTGATTTGTTGTAGTAATACTGGTGGTTACAGTAGCAGAGGTAATTGCAAAGGCATCAATTGCAATATCAGAAGCGAACCCAGCTCCAGTAGTTGCTTTGAAACGCACTTTTAAATCTGTCTCATTGGTATAAGCCGCAAGATTTAAGCTAATACTAAGCCAGTTATCTCCATAATCATTGATTCGAGTCAGCAAAGTATTCCAGTTCGTTGTCGATGTTTTTACCTGCACCTCTAACCTTCCCATATCAGCTCCATACATGTGATAATCAAAGCTTAATTCTGGGTCAGTGACTGCTGTTAAATTAAAACATGGACTCTCAATTGTAGCCACTTTCCCAGGAAAATTAGGATTAGTAGCTTCTACATAGATATAATAAGAACCATCATTAGCTGTTGTTGGTCCTGTATTACCAGATGGTGTTGCTCCAGTATATATCGTCCAATCTATATCATCTCCACTGTCTTGCACCCAGTTTCCTAATGTATTTTCAAAACTCTCATTATAAGGAAAAATAGCTGTTGTTGTTGGGCAATTGTAAATTACATCTGCAATAGAGACTGCATCAATTGCAATATCAGAACCCCAGTTCGTCCCTGTAACTCCATTAAAACGAATTTTCAAGTCTGTAGCACTAGTATAAGCAGAAAGATCTACTGTCCCAGGCAACCAAACATCTCCTTGATCTCCTGTTTGTGACCAAACACTTGTCCAAGTACCGCCTCCAACACTCACTTCTACATCCAAATCTCCCATATCTGCTCCATACATGTGGTACATGAAGGTCAACTCAGGAAAAGGAATACTTGTTAGATCAAAACATGGACTTTCCATAATCGCTCTTTTACTAGGACTATTTGGATTAGAAGCTTCCATATAAGCATAATAACTACCATCAATCGCTGTCGTTGGTCCTGTTCCTGCAGATGGTGTTGCTCCAGAAAGTGTTGTCCAATCAAAGTCGTCTCCAAGATCTTGTGTCCAAGCTCCAAAAGTATTTTCAAAACTTTCATTGTATGGGAAAGTATTCACTATTGTACAATTTGGTGTTCCTGAACTAATTCCAAAAGCATCAATTGCTATATCTGATTCATAATCACTACCTGTTGTCCCATTAAAGCGAATTCTTAAAGAAGCCTCGTTTGTATAAGCATTCAAATCAACGGTATCAGAAATCCAAGCACTTCCTTGATTTCCTGTTCTTGTCCATAAACTTGTCCAAGTCGAGCCATTGGTACTAACCTCTAAGGATAAAGTTCCCATGGTCGTTCCCAACATGTGATAATCGAAAATAACTTGAGGATAAGTAACGGCTAATAAGTTAAAACAAGGACTTAATAAAAGTGAATTTTTATTAGGATTGTTTGGAGCCGAAGCTTCCATATAAGCATAATAAGTACCATCACTAGCCGCAGTTGGTCCCGTTCCTGGAGATACGGTACTTCCAGCAAGTGTTGTCCAATCAAAATCGTCGGTTGTCGCTTGACTCCATGCTCCAAAGGTATTTTCAAAACTCTCTGCATAAGGGAACGTAGTCACAGTACTAGCACAAGGCACTGGAATTGCACCTCCAGAGCTATCAATACCACAGTTTGGCATATCTCCAGCAATATCAAGGATCAATCGATCACTTCGTCCACTAGAGCCATTTGTACAACCACCTGTATTATGAATCGCTACTACCAAATTTGAATTAAAATCCAAAACTGGAGATCCTGAACTTCCACCTTCTGTATCGGCAAAGTAACGAGCACCTGATCCAGTAATTTGATTAATAATAGCGTTTCCATTTACATCTCCTCCTTGATCTGTAATCACTGTAATTTCTTTTCTTCTTCCTCCTGGATGCCCTACAATATAAATACGGTCATTCACCACTGGTGGTATTGAACTTAAACTCAAGTAACCGTAAGTACTAGTTGGATTTACGGGCAATTGAACCAAAGTATAATCCAAAGCTGAACTTGTTTTTATGAATGTCGATGAAGTAGCAACAAGATCTGAAACAGAATTACCTGTTCCATTACAGTTCGTGTATTGATAGTTAAACATAAAATCAGTATTTGCTGCCTCTGCTGCTGTACCAATACAATGGTTGTTTGTCATAACGTGTCCATCACATCCCAATAACCATCCTGTACAAAGTCCACCACCACCAATTAACAATCGGCAAACGGCTCTTCCTTTATCGTACATTGTCGTTCCATTATAACAAATAACAGGCTCCTTGTCGTCTACACCACAAATTGCTTTGGTAGCTAATAAGGCGTCAATTTGTGCTTGTGGATATCCGTAAGCAACTTCTGTGATATCAAAACCATAGTGGTTAGATCCACCTTCAGAATGCAAACGCACGACAACACGCTCGTCAAACAAGACTTGTGTCCAGAAATCGCTAATCATTGTCAGATTTTGATCAATGATTTTTCCACGACCAGCATAAATAATAGTTTCTCCTGTATTAACAGCAGTTACTTCTAAATAGTCGCCAGGAGCTAAATCAAAATTCTTGAAATAAATTTTTATGTAAGAAGAGTATTTGTTGTAAAACTCTTTCTCATAAACAACATCATCTAGCCCACTTGGATTGTATGGATGAGTTGTTTGAAAATTCGTTGGTATAACATCACCTACTTTTAAAGGTGCATTAATTCCATCTGCTGGAGCAAGTTCTTCTAATGCTGATGTTGCATTTTGTGCAAAAGATAGCTCACAGAGAAGGAGCATAAAGAATATAATTCTTTTCATTGTAGAAAGAGTTTGTTGATTTGTTTTGATATAAAATTCTTGTACTGTTGGGAAACTTACTTTGGGAGTTGACTGAAAAGGGGAAATTTGTTTTGGAAAGAAGGTGACTTTTAATCCTTCCAATCTTTAAAGTAATAAAATAGATGCCTCTAATATAAACTATCTAAGAGAAAAAGTAAAGCCCTTTTTAGAATTATTTTTTTAAAATTGTTTGTTTCTTACAAAAAAAAAATCTTGTATAAATCTCCGTACCTCTTCACTTTATACAATAACAAATAACTAAAAAGGTTTAGTGTAGGTCTAAATATTAAAAGCATCAAAACTCAAATTTTAAGTAAAATTTAAGGTATTTGTTCCTAAAATCAAACATTTGTAGTGGATAGCTAAAATTTAAGTAGGTTCTTAATAGTCAGGCTTTTTAAACCTATTTTTAAACTAATTATTAACTCAAAACAAACAAAATATACAAATATTACTGCTTAGACATCGTATTTCAGACAAAAAGTGCTAAATTTACAGCATTAAACAATAAAAGAACAAAAGAGTATATGAGCAAGGATAAATATATAGATAAGGTGATCACTTGGGTTGAGAAGAGAAAAATTAGCTCCATCCAAACTACTTCTGAAGGATATGATGATCCTAAAATTTTCACAAATCAATCCACGAAAGACCAGGTTCAACCAGATGTGTCTTTTACCATTGATAATGCTACTCATTACTCTGAAATAGCTTTAAAATGTGACAATACTAGAAAGTTAGTAACTAGATGGAAGTTGTTGAGCACTATGGCCAATGTAAAAAAAGGACAATTGCACCTTTTTGCTCCTAAAGGACACAAGATTTTCACTAAAAAACTAGTTGAAGACAATAACATTGATGCTTTAATTCACTCTCTATAGAGTATTTGAGCCCTCTTTGATAAGAACTGCTTATAGTTAACTATAAGCAGTTTTTATTTATTAGTCAAATAAAGGCATATAAACGGGCGTTATTATTTTGATAAGCAAAAACTCTCTGGTTATTATAAAAAAAGCACTACCCCTATTGGAATAGTGCTTCTGATTTTTACTTAAATTCTTGCTTATTTTATAACAATTACCTTTTGAGTTTTACTTTGGTTTCCAACTTGAAGCACGACAAAGTAAACCCCACTAGCTTGATTGTTTAATTCTAGCGGAATGCTGAAATTCGTTTTTGAATACGTGTATTCTCGCAATACTTGCCCCAAAACATTTGTTAAACGCACTGTGGCCGTTCTAGCCTCTGTGAAAGCAACCTTCACTTGAAAGCTTCCATTATTTGGATTTGGTAAGACATCAAACGACTCTAAATTAACAATTTGGGGCACGCCTACTATATTAATGGTAACGCTTACCACTGTTTCACAAGCATTGGCATCTGTGATCGTTACCTCATAAGTTCCATTATGAACCAAACCTATTGCCCTTGCTGTCGTTTGATTTCCAGCAGCAGCATCCCATTGATACGTAAAAATACCTGTTCCACCAGTTCCGATTGCTGTTGCCGTTCCATCTCCATTGTCTACAATGGTTCCTGAAAGAATACTTACTGGTTCTGAAATGCTTACACTGTCTATGACCACACAAGCATTGGCATCTGTCATCGTTACCATATAAACCCCTGCACATAAATTATTGACTTGAGCAGTATTTTGTCCATTACTCCATTGATACGAATAATTGGGCGTTCCTCCCGAAGCCGTAAACATCGCCGCTCCTGTACAAGCTCCATTACAATCAACATCAATACTTGAACTAATCGTTGCCACCAATGGACTTGGTTCTGTGATACTAATGCAATCATTAATCGTACAGCCCAAAGAGTCCGTTATTGTCACACAATAAATGCCGGCACTTAATCCTGTAATAATACTTGTCGTTTGACTTCCTGTATTAACGCCCCAAATATAAGATAAGCTTCCTGTTCCACCTGTTGCAAGGGCTTCTACTACCCCATCATTAGCACCATGACAACTAATGCTACTTTGCTCGGACAAGGCTACAGATAGTGCGCTACTTGCTTGTGATAAGCTTTGGCAAACGCTTGATGTACAGCCATTATCATCGCTGATCGTGACACAATAATTCACATTTGCGACCAAATTGGTAATCGTTGCTGTTGTTGCTCCTGTGTTCCAATTATAAGTATAATTAGTTGCCACAACACCTCCTGTTCCCATTGCTGTAATCATCCCTGTAGAATCGCCAAAACAATTAATAGAAGTGCTATTTGCTATACTTGCCACTACGGGACTTGGTTCTGTGATGCTAATGCTAGCTGTTGTTGTACAATTATAACTCGTGTCTATTATGGTAATAATATAAGGCATAGTATCTGCCACTAAACCACAAAACAAACTATCTGTTTGGTTATTATTAAGTGGGTTAATACTGTATAAATAATTCCCTGAACCGCCTGTTGTTTCTATACCAATACAAGCCGAATCTCCATGACAACTTATGGGCGTAATCAAACTAGCTGTTGCGACCAAATTTTGTTGTTGAACTAAGGTTACGCAAGTAGCAGTAGCACAATTATTTTGATCTGTGGCGGTGATGCAGTATTGCCCTGCCGCTAAATTATCCACGATTAAAGTACTATCTCCTGTTGACCAAGTATAGTCTAAAAGTCCCGTTCCACCTGTTACTTCCAGTTCTATTCGCCCATTATTACCACAAATAGGATGCATGGTATCTCTAACTGTTATTTGTAGAGGACCAGGACTTATAATCTCAAAACTAGTCACTGAGCTACAACCCAAAACATCGGTAGACGTAACAGCATAAACTCTTGGCGGCAAATTACAAACGGTATAATCTACAGCAGTTGTTCCAACAATTCCAGGCACAATCGTATCCCAAACATAAGTAAAAGGAGCTGTTCCATTTGCAGTTCCGATCAAGACGCAACCATCTGTTGCACCAAAACAAGTGACAGCAGAAGTATTTGCATAAACCATTCCTAGAGTCGCCCCCGTTCTTACCAAGACACAGAAGGTATCCATGCACCCTGTTGATAAATCTGTGATCGTTACACAATAGTTTCCTGCACTTAGATTGGTTGCAGTACTATTCATAACATTGGTTTCTGTAAAGCCATTCGACCAAGCAAAGTTATAGGCTCCTGTCGTAAATGCCGTTGTTGCGCTACCATTATTATTACAAGTAACATCTGTAGCCGATAGATTGGGATTTAATAGCGTGTTGACAGTAATGGTATGACTTAGGGTACTTGGGCAAGTTAAAACGCTTTGCCCACCTACTTCTACTGTAGCGTAAATAGTAGCCACATAAGTCGTTGTTGTCGTGGGGTAAATCAGCGTAGAGTCCTTAGAAATCGAAGTCAAACTATTAGTCGTAGACCAAACCACGCTATCACTTGCCGCTAATCCTGTCATGGTCAAGTAAGCACTATCGCCCAAACAAAGCGTAGCAGCTCCATTTAGAGTGACGGTTGGGCTAGGATTTACATATAAATAAATGGTATCTACGGGCGTTTGACCACAACAGCTGGTCCATAAAAATAGCTCAACTGTAAAGAAGCCAGAAACATTAAATGCTGTTGCCGCAACATGCTGAACAGATCCAGGATTTGTGATCGCTCCATCAAATTTCCATATAATAGAATCACTAGGTATAGAACTAGAAAAACTAGCAAAATCTCCTGTACACAATTGAAACGTATCTACGCCAACTTGATTTGCAGAACTTAAAATATCTGGTTGATAATTTTGATTAAAAGCAATGTTGTGAAAGCCTTTGTATTCGCTCAAGGCATTTCCAGCAACACCACCAGAAGCAGGACAGCCAGCACAAGTATTGTGTCTAATGTCGTATCTTCCTATTGTATTATAACGACTTGTATCGGCATTAAAACTGCCC
>CALDEP010000480.1 GCA_937942475.1 uncultured Aureispira sp. | reverse complement strand
GTAAATCCATTGGCTAGTGTAAAGGCTAATTGAGAAATTGGATTCGCACCCGCTTCTGCAATATGATAACCAGAAATAGAAACCGAATAGAAATTACGAACATTCTTATCAATAAAATATTGCTGAACATCTCCCATCAAACGCAAGGAAAACTCTGTAGAGAAAATACAAGTATTCTGTGCTTGATCTTCTTTTAGAATATCTGCTTGAACCGTTCCACGAACAGAGGAAAGTGCTTTTTGCTTCAATTCAGCATAAACATTTGGCTCTAAAATCTCATCTCCAGTAAGCCCCAACAACATTAAACCCAAACCATCATTTCCTTTTGGCAAATCACCTAAATAGAACGGACGTGTTAAGCCTTTGTCATCGTATTTTTCTTTTTTCTTTGCTTCGACTAAAGCTTCTAAATGATGTTCTTTGATGTAAAATTCACATTGTTGATCAATGGCAGCATTCATAAAGAAGGCACACATTGCCGCAGCAGGACCATTAATGGTCATAGAAACGGAAGTGGTTGGCGCACATAAATCAAAACCAGAGTATAGTTTTTTGGCATCATCCAAACAACAAATGTTTACCCCAGAGTTACCCACTTTACCATAAATATCTGGACGATAATCAGGATCATCACCATACAAAGTAACCGAGTCAAATGCTGTAGACAAGCGATGTGCAGGCATATCTAAAGAGACGTAGTGAAAACGTCTATTCGTACGCTCTGGATTTCCTTCTCCTGCAAACATACGAGTTGGATCTTCTCCTTTTCGTTTGAATGGAAAAACACCAGCCGTGTATGGAAATTCACCAGGTACATTTTCTTGTAGTACCCATTTTAGAATTTCGCCCCAGCTTTTGTAGTTAGGCGTACAAACACGAGGAATGCGAGTCTGAGAAAGAGAAGTGGTGAAGGTTGGAACACGAATTTCTTTGTTTCTTACTAGGTATACAAACTCATCATTTGCATAAGCCTGCACCTTATCGTCCCAAGTGGTTAGGATTTTTTTATTATGACCAGCTAGATTCAGTTCTTCTTCTTCATAAGCATTTTGAACCGCTTCTAGAACGACTTCATTTGCTTGTCCTTGATCTTTTAGTACTTCTAAGGTTTTTTGGATGCCATAAAGCTTTCCTGCTACCTCTGCTTGTTGGTCTGCTTTTTCGTTATAACTACGAATACTCTCAGAAATTTCTGACAAATAACGAGTACGTTTAGGTGGAATGATATAGATTTTCTCACTCATACCCTCTGTAATTTCAAAGGTAGATTTTAGGTCTGCTCCCGTACGAGTCACAATCGTATCCACAATGGCACGATACAATCGATTCATACCTGGATCGTTAAATTGAGAGGCAATCGTTCCAAAAACAGGCAAGTCTTCATCCTTCGCTTCCCATAAATTATGGTTGCGTTTGTATTGTTTCTTCACATCACGAAGAGCATCTAAAGCGCCTCGTTTGTCAAATTTATTCAAGGCAATTATATCAGCGAAATCAAGCATGTCAATTTTCTCTAATTGAGAAGCAGCACCATATTCTGGTGTCATAACATACAAAGACATGTCTGAAAAATCGGTAATGGCAGTATCTGATTGCCCAATACCAGATGTTTCTAAGATAATTAAGTCGTATTCTGCTGCTTTTAGAATATCAACCGCATCAGCGATGTACTTAGAGATAGAAAGGTTGGCTTGGCGAGTTGCCAAAGAACGCATATAAACACGGTCGTTTTTGATGGCATTCATTCGAATACGATCCCCTAAAAGTGCGCCACCAGTTTTACGTTTGGATGGATCTACAGACACCACAGCAATTGTTTTGTCGTCAAAGTCGGTTAAAAAGCGACGAACGAGTTCATCGACCAAGCTTGATTTTCCCGATCCACCAGTACCTGTAATTCCCAAAACAGGAACATTTTTGTTCGGTGCCTGTTGGCGAATTTCTTCTAACCATGCATCAGCATGTTCGCCTGTATTCTCTGCCGCAGAAATCAATCGAGCGATCGAGTATTTATTTTTTTGTTTAAAATCTTTTAATTCTCCATCAATATTTTGTCCAGTAGGAAAGTCGCATTGCTCCAACAAGTTGTTGATCATGCCTTGCAAACCCATTGCCCGCCCATCATCAGGAGAATAAATACGAGAGATACCATAAGCGTGCAAGTCAGCAATTTCTGAGGGAAGAATGGTTCCTCCACCACCGCCAAAAATTTTGATGTGTCCAGCACCTTGCTCTTTTAGCAGGTCATACATATACTTGAAGTATTCGTTATGACCTCCTTGATAAGAGGTGATGGCAATTCCTTGCACATCTTCTTGAATAGCAGTATCTACAATTTCTTGTACCGAACGATTGTGTCCCAAGTGAATGATCTCTGCTCCAGAGCGTTGCATGATTCGACGCATGATATTGATGGCAGCATCGTGTCCATCAAACAATGCAGCAGCGGTTACCATACGGATTTTATGTTTGCCTTGATAAGGTGCGACTTGTTCCATAATATACTGTTAGTTTTTTTTATGATTGTCTTGTAAATCGTCTGCAAAGGTACGTTTTTTAGCCTGTTTTTTTGCATATCAGACTTATAAAACTTTGTTGCAAT
>CALDEP010000479.1 GCA_937942475.1 uncultured Aureispira sp. | reverse complement strand
CCCATAACTAGTAATTTCAGTCTTGGTTGCTATTGTTTTTGATTGTTCCGAAGAAACACTTTTTGATTGCCTATTTTGAGTATTGTAAGAACTAATCAAGACGATTATCACAAATAAGAGGTAGTATAAATAACTTTTATTCATGGGTTTATTTTTATAATAATTTGGAGGAGTGAAACGCACTTTTGAGTTCTTTTATTCATACTTTTCTTCTTCTTCACAAAGGCATTTTTCTTCCTTTAGCTTTAAGGCACCTTTTTCCCAAAACCACTCTCCAGTACAGACATTCCAAGTCGCTGTTTCTTTACACATAATATTTCTGGTAGAGAAAATTCTTTTCTTTTGAAAGGAGGCAACAGGATTTTGAATCTTAGTAAAACTAGGATGACGTTTTAATTGCTTATTTTCAAGAGAAATCAAATAGAAATAATGGGTACCTATGCCACCAAAGGAATACCACCTTATGAGTAGCATATCCTTCAAACCATTAAAGGTACAATCCTCAAACTTAATATCTAGCGCAGCAAGTTCAAGGCTAATATCTTGGATGGAATCAATGAATTCCCAAGATTTTTTCCTTTTATTAAATTCAAATAAATTAAGGCTGATGGTATCTTTTCCTGTTTCTACAAGGAGTACAGCATGTTTTTTTCCTTTTTCAAGAAGTTCCCCTGCCTCAATAGCAAAGAGGTACTTTTCGAGGACTTCACCTGTTTCAAGATAAACAGAGGGTCTAAATCCATGTGTCTTAAATCTTTCTTCGGCTGGTGCCAAAGCAATTAATTCATGGATATTCTTTTCCGCATAGAGCGTCTTGGCTTCCTTAATTGGAGGGCTTAATACAGGCGTTTCTTTTCCTTTTGAAATACAGCTAGATAGGAGTAAAACAAAAAGTAAAGTAGAAAATAAAATTTTCATTATAGTAATTATTGAACTTGACCAGAAGCCTATTTATGCTTCAATTCATCCAAAATACAACTCTTACAAAACTCATGTTTACCTGTCAAGGAATTCTTCTCCTGCAAGATTTCATACTGTCTAATTGCCTGATCGTGTTCTTGGATAATAGGCAGCGCAACAGCACTAGTGCTCCAAAATACCACACCAACCAACAATAGAGAAAATACCCAATTCGGTTTTGGACTAGACACGGGCGTGTTGACCAATCTTAATATACGCTGTTTGAACAAACCTTGTGCAAAACAAGCCACCAAACTTAAAGTACCTTCTTGAGTTTGTTGTTCTTTTGCTTTTAATAATATGCGGGCATAAAACTTAGCATCGCCAATATGTTTTACCGCAAAATCATCTGCCACATATTCATTCAATTCATCCAATTCTCGTTTGAAGAAATAATACATCGGCTGCATCCACCAGAAGATCTTTAAGACAGATAACAACATCTGTTGCCAAGTATCTCGTTGTTGCAAATGCGCTACTTCATGCAATAGAATCGCTTCCATTTCACGTTCAGAAAAGTTAGCTTCTAAATTGCTATCCAATAAAACATAGTGTTTCCACAAGCTAAAAGAACTGATGGATAAAGGTAGTTTTTGCTTTGGGCGCAACAAATAAAAGTTCGTTCCTCCCAAGCTTCGTTGCTCTCTAGGACTCGTATGCGCCAAATAAACCAAACAAGCTAGTTTGAAAACAAAGTCCATCAAAAAGATCAACATCATGCCTATAAAAAACCAAAACAAGGGATTTTTACAAGTAATAATAAAGTTATAATAAGAACTAGATTGATAATACAAGACATTCGATTGCTGCTTCACCTCACAATGACACTGTTCTTTGCTATTTTCTGCGCTTTCATAACAAGCTACTAAATTATCATCTTGAATATCAACGACATTCCAAGCATCATAATTTTTATAATCTGCCAAGTATTCCTCGCCTATTTCTTGTGTATAATTGGGCAAGCTAGGAACCATCACAGGGATCATCCAGCTCAACAAAAGTATGCCCAACAAAACATATTTTGCTTGCAATACTTGCAAGCGTCTTTGCAATACAAAAAAATAAAGCCCTCCCCCAATCATTGAAAGGAGACAGGATAGTAGTATATAGTGCATCATATTCTCAATATTAAGAAAAAGCCAAAACAAGGTTATCATCTATAGAACGTAGATAGGCTCACTTTTGTACTTGCCGATCTAGTATAGCATCCATTTCCTATTTTAATCTTCCAATAGTCGTTTTAATTCATCAATCTCAACTTGATTAACCTTTTCATCTCCCACCAATGCCGATACCAAGCTCGTTAGAGAGCCAGAAAACACTTTATCAATCGCATTTTTCAAGAACGTTTTTTGATACTCACTTTTGGTAATCAAGGGGTAATATTCATGCGTACGCCCATAAGCTTTGTAACCAATAAAACCTTTGTCTTTCTCAAGGATTCTAACTATCGTCGAAACGGTATTATAAGCAGGCTTCTTCCCTTCTGCATCAATGGGCCAAGCTTCCAAAAGATCTTTTATAAACACCTTTTCCTTTTTCCAGAGCAAGTTCATCACTTGCAATTCTAAGGGTGTGAGTATCCTTGTCATATTGTATTAATTTTCTATGCTGGAATTTATTAATTTTATTTTTTTCTGTTGTTGGAATTAGAGGAATGCCCTACAACTAAAAACTAAGTTAAAAAACTAATTTTTAAGTTCCTAATAATACGGCTTTATTATCATAATAATAACATATCGAAACGGACTGCAAAATTTGAGCCTAAGCTAGAAGTTGTTTAGAATTAACGATTTTTAAGACTATGCTTTTTCACTCAGAAAGGTATGTAGCATCTTACAAAGGGCATCGCCCTGACACCATTGTAAAAAAACAAACAAAATACTAAAAGGGCATCGCCCTGACACCATTTTTTAAAAAATAAAAATTTCAAGATTAACGTTTCTGTATATTTTAGTCCTTGATTCACATTAATAACAAAGCACAAAACATCATCTATAATAACAAAGAATTGCCCTTATAGTTCCCCCTCATCCTCAGAAGCAATAATCTCAAAAGCCCGACTAATAGCCCCACCCTCCTCATCTACAATCGTGATCGTATGCATCCCTGGGCTAGGATTTAATTCCATGTAATGAAACTCCTGCGTTTGACCAATATAAGCATTGTCCAAATGCCAAAAAAGTTGTGCTGAAGCACTACTATGTTTTGCTTCAAAAACGGTTCTACTTTTCGTTTCATCTAGATTTGTTGGAACATAAATTTTCATATTTGCTTCTGGATAAACCAAGGCAATTCGGCTTTTCTGCTGATTGTTTAGACTATTTTTACAATCTTCCCGATATTCTGGAAGGTTTTTGTAGCTTGGATGTTTTTTTTGATAATACCAACTTTGAGTTGGCGGCAAAACAAAATAATTGGCATGCGTCATATCCATTGGAGACACACAGTCACTATGGACTTGATAAGCACCATCTTTTGACAAATGTATTTTTTTGTGATAAGGACAAACTTTCGATTTTGCCGATACCTTAGGCTCTTCTTTTGTGATAACATGTGTACAATATTCCGAGGCAATGTGTCCACTGTGTTGGCAAATCGGCAAGGCAACCAAATCATCGTGCGGCTCTTCAAACCAAGTTCTCCCTGGGTTTAAGACATGAACAATGTCAAATAAAACAGGCGCTGCGGCATGAACACCCACCAAACCAGGGCGACCTTCCCCATCCGCATTCCCCACCCAAACTGCCACGACATAACGAGGCGTACAGCCCACTGCCCAAGCATCTCTAAAACCAAAACTTGTCCCTGTTTTCCATGCCACTCGATGTGCCGATGGAAAGCTTTTCCAAAACACCTCTTCATTGGGTCGAACGACTTCTTGCATTGCTTGAAACGTATGCCAAATCGCTCCTGCTGATAAAGGCGTATTTTTCTGCAATTGTCCTTGTTCTGCCTCTGGCAGTTTGCCTTTTGATGCTTCCTTTAAATAATTCAATTCCCTAAAATTATTAGGATCATACAAACCATTATAAGCATAAGAATTTGCTAAATTTCGAGCCATTCCGCTATACATCGCCCCCAAATCCCACAAACTAGTTTCTGCGCCTCCCAAAATTAAAGTCAAGCCATAATGCTTCGCTGAATGCGTCAACGTAGTCATTCCTATGCGCCTTAATTTATCGGCAAAACGCATCATTCCATAGCGTTTGAGCATGTGTACAGAAGGAATATTCAGCGATCGAGTAATCACTTCATTCGCAGGCACTGCTCCTGCATAACTTTTATCATAATTCTTAGGCGTATAACCTCCAAAATGAGATGGAATATCTGGGCACAAAGTCCCCGAAGTTATCTCTCCATCGTGCAACATGGAGGCATATAAAAAAGGTTTTAAGATAGAACCACTACTTCTTGGAGCCGTAATAATATCCACAGCAGGACTGTGTTCCTTAGCGGCATGTGGTACATTTCCTGCATAAGCGACCACATCTCCTGTCGCCACATCCACCACCAAAGCAGCAGCATTATAAATTTCATTTGATCTTAATACTTGATAATGACGATCCAAAATTTCATTCACCTGAACCTGCAAAGTCAAATCAATCGTAGAATGAATAATGCCTTTGTTTTTTTTGCTTAACACTAATTCTTTGTGGACTCGTTCCAACAAATGTGGGCTCCAACGAGGCAGGGGCTTTGGCTTATCGGGTAAACTTTCTAATTGTGCCAATTGACAAGTAATCGTATCCATTTCGCCATTGGCACAAAGTTTCTCTAATAACCAATCTCGTTTCTTTTTTAGTTTTTTTCGATTTCTACCCAAATGAATCAAACTAGGGCTATTCGGCAGTACAGCCAACATGCAAGATTCCGCCCAGGATAATTGCGCCGCACTTCTTCCAAAATATTTCCATGCAGCGGCATCCAAACCCACTACATTACCACCAAAAGGCGCATTAGAGGTATATAATGCCAAAATTTCATCCTTGGAATACGACCATTCTAGGCGAGTTGCTAAAATTGCTTCTTTTGCTTTTTCAAATACTGTTCTTTGTCGATTTTTACGTGCCATACGAAAGGTTTGCATCGTAATGGTACTTCCTCCACTCACTCGACGCCCTTGTTGGGCATTCAGTCGTATGGCTCTCAATATGGCCCAAATATCAACGCCCCAATGATCTTCAAATCGCTTGTCTTCAAAGGCTATAATTGCTTTTTTAAATTTAGCGGGGACACGCTCGTTGTGTGGAAAACGCCATTGTCCATCCTTTGCAATTTTGGCGCCTAGCAAAGCGCCCGTCTTATCAAATAAAACGGTAGAAACAGGGTCGTGAAAGAGTTGTTTGGGCAAACAGAAATAATAGGCAATCGTGCAGAGCAGCAAGAAGGCGAGTATTTTTTTGGGATGTCTTTTAAGTATCTTCATTTTCAGGAATCAATATAGCGGTTACAAAAGTAGTTCTGCCGTTTCACAAGTAAACAAACTATTCCATTCAAACACTAGACCTATCCCCTACTAAATCTCGCTGCTTTATTATTTGGTAAGGCTCACCAACTATTCGGTTCCTTTAGATACGCTCTTAGTGATTTAACTGATGTTACGCAGGATTTTTTTATTCCTATTGAGAACCCGAGATTTGCTTCTTGAACCCTTGTTTTAATTTTTAATGTTGAATGCTGAATTTTTAATGCTAATTATATTATAAAGCATTCATCATTAAAAATTAAGCATTCAACATTCAGAACAAGTTTATACAGGAACATTAATTTTTTATCTCCGTAATCATTTTTAGTTAGCTCCGCTGCTACTTTGTGGTCGCTTCGCTCATGAGCGCTGCGCTTTGAGTTTTGCGTAACAGGAGTTATTTAATCCTTCTTCCCCACCACAATCGTAGACAAACCAGCCAATCGAAAGACCAAGCGGTCCATCCATTTAAAAATAGGCACAAAAGCATTGTACAGACGCATTTGCCCTCCTGGAATGGTCTCATTTTTTTGCAATTTTCCTGAAATAACCCAAGCAAATATGCCCATAAAATTGAAGTATTGTTTTTTGATAATATTCAGCTCATTCTTTTCAAAAAGAACACTTAACGTTTTTTTATTATAACGTCTATAATGATCTAAATCTTTGTCTAATCCATTGTACAGGCTTTGGTAAGAAGGGACTAGAATAATCAAATGCCCTTCTTTTCTAAGGAGTTTCTTTGCGTTTTTAATGGCAAGATTGTCGTCGTAAATATGTTCCACGACATTGAGGGAAAAAATGCTATCAAAAGAGCCAAATAGGTACTGAAATTTTTCGTCAAAAGCAGGGTCAACCAAATCTATTAAAGCTACGCCTTTCAAATTAGGGTAAGACTCAAACTTTTGTTTAAGTTCGTCACAATATCCTTGGCGAACATCTGACAAGAGAATAGAAGCGTCTGCTTGTAAAAAGAATTGAGAGATGTTTCCAACACCACTCCCTATTTCTAATATGTTTCCTTTACAAAAAGGGCGTATCGTATCGTAAGTCCAACGATTGAACTTATCTGCATTACTAATCACATCCAAGGTATCCCCTCCGATTTGGTCAACTTCTTTAAACTCAATTTCTTTCATAGGGCAAAGATAGAAAAAGTTGTCTCGATTATATAAGTAACTAGTCTTAAAAATAATACTTAGCTGCGCTGAACTTTCAGGTTCTTCACGAAGTAATGAAAAAAGCACTTTGTTTCTATCAAAACAACTTTTCATTCACAGAACCAACACTTACAAAGTGTAAATGATCTGTTGTATTGTCCTAAACTAGCTTTAAGCTTGCCGCTGATTATCACAAAAAAAGATACTGCTATAGGGCATCTATAACAGTATCTTTTCTAAATATTAAAAGGGTGTTTTATTTATTGTTGCTTGATAAATTTTGCTTGCTTTGCATACTTATCTTTGTATAATTCAATCACATAAGCACCTGCTTCATATCCAGAAACGTCAATTGTTTCTACTAAAAAGTCACCCCCAACAGCTTTGTTAATGATTAGATTTCCAGACAGATCAAAAACACGAACATACGCACCTGATAAGTCCTCAGAAGAATTTTTAACAATATGGACGACATCCCTAGTAATTGTTGGATAAATCATAATGTTCGGCAAATTTAAGCGATCGTTTCGCATCACCACTATAATAGCTGAAACTTCTTGAGTCGTTGACAATTGTGTTGTAATTCGATAGTAGACTTGCTCTCTGAATATGTTGTTATCACTATATTCATAGGTTTTTAAACCCGTAGCATTCGATTTTTTCATCGTTTCAATTGGCTCAAAATTAACCGCATCCAAAGAACGCTCTAAGATAAAGTGTTCGACATTGTGTTCTCCGTTTGTCATCCAAACCAAGTCGATTCCAACGGCTGTTGGTTGCCCAACAAAACTTGTCATATTAATAGAGTCTGCTTGGGCATTTAAAGCCAAAGTGCTTCCTAAAAAGAATAAGATTAAGTGTAGAATTTTTTGTTGCATATTGCGTATTTTAAATTTGTTAAGAAGTTAATATTTTGATTTCTATATAAGTTACAAAAAAAGCTCCTGAAAGAGTATTTCAGGAGCTTTTTAACGATTAAATGCTAATTATTTTTTCTTTTTAATACTCTCTTGGGCGGTTCCGAAAACTCTATCCCAAAAAACATTACTCAAACCAAAACCTTTGTCGTGGTCTACATAATGATGATCCAAGTGATTTTTTTGAATTTCTCTAAACCATTTGTTCTTAAATTTTGCATAATGTGTTGCATAGTGCATCATGTCATAAGTAACATAACCCATTACAAAAGAAGCAAAAAATCCGTGGTGCATGGCTGCTGTTCCTCCAAACAAATACACAACAAAAAAGTAGAAAAACCAATACATCATTACTGCCAAAAATAAACTGGCTCCAGTAGGAATAACCAAACGCATGGCATCATTTGGATAATCATGGTGACAACCATGAATCATAAAGTGGATTCTTCTCCCCCAATCGCTGTCGATTTGTAGGTGAAATAAGTAACGGTGTAAAAAATACTCAAACAAGGTCCAAACTAGGACGCCTGCAAAAAACATACCTGCAAAACCACTGACAGTTAAGCCTAATGCAAAAGCAGAGTATATAAAATAAAGAATGATTGGCACAAATATGATCGGCACCGTAATTGGATGTGCTCTCGAAAAATAGTCTAAAATATCGTTTTCAAACATTCTTGGAGATTCATTTTTTGCGGATACAAATTGATCGTTCCCTTCCATGTTTTATATCTTTTAGTGAAGCGAGGGCTTCGTGTATTAAGAAAAAAAGAAGTTTTTTTAAGCGTAAGAAATTTATTGTCTTGATTTTGGTGATAAATTTTCTTTAGTATTCCTTCTTCGATTTTTTATTATAATAAGTAATCATCCAAAAGTAATTGCACAAAAAGTTGTAGAAGCAGCCTTTATTTCCAAATAACTTCTATTCAACAATTTGTTCTTTTTGGATGGGGCAAAGATAGGTATTTTTTGTACAAATGGTATTTTTCATTCAAAAAAAACAGGCTGCCCCCTTTCGGAGACAGCCTGTTTTAAATATATTTAACGTTTGATTAAGCTTCTGGAGCTTCTTCTTCCGCAATTACTTCTTCAACAACAGGTGCATCAAAAATATTGCTATTTCCAGTTGTATCAACTACTACTGGCGTTGCAATAAAGATAGAAGAGTACGTTCCTACTAAGATACCTACCAACAATGCAAATGCAAATCCGCTGATTCCTGAACCACCAAATAAGAACAAAATTAGTACTACTAATAAAGTTGTTAATGAGGTAATACAAGTACGACTGATCGTGTTGTTAACAGCAATGTTTACGATATCTTCAAAAGATGCTTTGTCTTGCATATCTCTACCTACTTCACGAATACGGTCAAATACGACTACCGTATCATTAATAGAGTAACCAATTACGGTCAAAATCGCCGCAATAAATGCTTGATCAATCTCTAAAGAGAAAGGTAAGATACCTTGGAAGATAGAGAAGATAGACAATACAAATAATACATCATGTACCAATGCAGCTAAGGCACCAGCACTATATTGCCATCTATTAAATCGCAAGAAGATGTACAAGAAAATAAAGATTAAAGACAAACCTGCTGCCCAACCTGCTGAGTTACGAATATCATCCGCAATCGTAGGTCCAACTTTAGAAGAAGCACTCAAATAGAATCCTCCTGTTTGTCCTCCTTCTACTGGTTCTCCTGCTGCGAAATCATCGTAGCTAATGTTATTACCAGAATATGCTTTTGCTGCTTCGTATATTTTCACCAAAACAACAGAATCTGCATCAAATTCTAATTCTTTTTGTAAGAAAGAAGTCGTTACTTTAGCTTGCGTCGACTTACTAAATTCTCTTACAACTGATTTATCAACATTTCCTTCATCTTTTCCAACAGTCTTAAATGCTTCCTCAATTTTTGCTTTGAATGCAGTTGCATCTACGTTTTCGGCAAACTGAACAGTATAAGAACGTCCACCTTGTAAATCAACTCCTAGTTCAAATCCTTTAGTCAACATAGAAACAACCCCTGCTGCTAAAATTAATCCAGAAAGACCATAAGCCATTTTACGTTTGCTTACAAAGTCAATACCTGGGTTTGCTAAGATATTCTTAGACCAACCAGCCCATACGCTTACTTCTTTGTTCTTTTCCATGTAATAATCGAAGATCATACGACCGATTAATACCGCAGAAAATACAGAACAAATTACACCAATGATTAATACCGTAGCAAAACCTTTAATTGGTCCTAAACCAAAGTTATAAAGAATCGCTGCTACAATCAAAGTAGTGATATTCGCATCCAAAATAGCAGAGTACGAATGACTAAATCCTTTTGCAATCGCTGCTTTCCATTCTAGTCCTCCTCTCAGTTCTTCACGGATACGCTCAAAGATAATTACGTTGGCATCTACTGCCATACCAATTGTCAATACGATACCTGCGATACCTGGTAGGGTTAATACCGTACCAAATGAAGCCAAAGAACCAAAAATAAAGAATACGTTTAGGAACAATGCAAGTACAGCAATGACACCTGCCATTGAATAATATCCTAACATAAACAATAGTACTAGAAGAAAACCTCCTACTAAAGACCAGATACCAGCCGAAACAGTAGCAGCACCCAAAGATGGTCCAACAACAGCTTCTTCAATAATTTCAGGTCTTGCAGGCAATTTACCAATACTCAGGATGTTTGCAAGGTCTTTTGCCTCTGTTACTTCTTCAAATCCTCCAGAAATAGACGTATTTCCATTTGGAATTGGCTCGTTTACATTTGGAGCAGAGTATACTTTGTTATCCAAAACAACAGCTACTTGACGACCAACATTGTCTGTTGTCATCTTTTTCCAAATACGTGCTCCTTCTTGATCCATGCTCAAAGAAACAGCAAAACCATTTCCTGATGGATTTGGTGTTGGGTAAGATTGTACCACACGCTCACCACTTAATATTGAATTATCTCTTCCTTTTGTATCTAAAGCATACAATTGTACGATAGATTCCCCATTTGTATTTTCAAATGATTTTGAATCCCATACAAAACGAGTTGATCTAGCTTTTGATCCCAATGCTTTTTTCGCTGCTTTAGAGGTTAACATCTTCTCTACAGCGGCTACATCAGACAATTTTGCATATCCAATAACTCCTGACAAATCAGCGCTAGTTTGTGCAAAATTTAAACCTAGAAGCTTGAACAATGGTCCAGCATCTGTAGAGTCGGCTAAATCGCCTCCTGCCAAGTCACCTAAATCACTCAAGGTAGTATCTCCTTCCAAACCTGTTGAATCAGCTTCAACGATTGGTGTTTCTACTTCTACTTTAGTAGTATCTTTTGGTGCTTTTAAAGCTTCTTGCTCTTTTAACGCTTCGTTTAAAGCAACCAATTCATTCTGAAGATCTGCATTTTGGTGCAATTCCCAAAACTCTAAATTCGCTGTAGCAACCAAGTATTTTCTTGCACGTTTAGGGTTACGTACCCCAGGCAATTCTACTGTAATTCTGTCTGTGTTCTTATCCAAAGAAACAACAGGCTGTGCAACACCATAACGGTCAATACGTTTTTTCAATAGATTGTAGGTGCTTTCTACTGTTTCTTCTGCTACTTTTCTAATAGCCGTTAAAACTTCTTCGTTGGTAGAACTTACCCCTACTTCTTCTTTCAAACGCTCATTCACAGAAAACAAACTCGCTAATGGTTTGTCTGTTAATGCTGCATATTCTTCTCCAAATAAGGTTACATAATCTGTTTGTGCAGATTGTTGTGCTATTTTAGCTTGATCCAAAGCTTTCAAAAACTCTGGGTTACTACTTTTACCAGACAATACAATGATCAATTCTTTCAAATCTACTTGCATTACAACACTCATACCACCTTGAAGGTCTAAACCCCAAGCAATTTGTTGTTGCTTTAACTCTTGATAATTGTAGCTTTTAACAAGCGGTATACTAAATACTGGCTTGTTTGAAACTGAATCTAAATAAGCATTACGAAACGAATCTCTACGTTCTTCTTTCTTATTTGAATCAGCCATTTGCGAAACAGATGCCGAAGCATATTGATCCGCGTTAGACTCTACGCTTCTGGTTGGAAACCAAAGCAAAAATTGGTAGGCAACTACCATTAATGCCACGCCTGTAAAAAATTTAATCAGTGCTTTTCCTTGCATTACTTTCTATGATTTGTCTTAAAAATTTGTTCTGTGCCGCTTTTATACTTCTATTGCTAGTAGCTAAAAACAGTCTTATTTGTGCTCCATTTATCGACACTAATCGGTTAGCCTCTGGTAAATGGAGTGCAAATATAGATTTTTTTAAGTATGGTTGAAATAATTGACTCATAAAAAACCAGACAAAGGGCAAGACATCTACTCATTCGTCGAGTTTCAGTCCTATTTCTCTAAAAAAGCTGCTATAATCCTATAATAATTAGATTATTATAAAAATTTAAAAACTTTTTTGCCTTCTTGGTTTTATATTTTTTTTGTTCAATAGGTTAAATGCTGCTTGTTAATAATAATAAGCAATCATTTATTGAACAGCTCTTCGTACATTTTATGCACTTGGGGGTCCCCGTTTGGGTCGATACAAGACTACATTTGGTGAATGTGCTTGAATATCGTTTAGAGAATAAGGACTGACATTTTGAATGAAGGGAAGACCTTCTAAGTACGCCAGCGTAGGAACCAATTGAATCGTAAATAAGGATTGATTCTGGTCAATATCTTTAGCATCTGTTGTGCTTGTCTTTGTAATTTGTTGCCCATCTTCAGGCATTACAGGAGAAAGTAACTTAAATAATAAGACATTTCCTCCTCTATCTTGCTCTACATCTGCTTCTGCACTAGCACTAATATAGGTAATCCCTTGTGCTGTCGAACAAGACCAAAATTGAGATGTGACTAGCACAACCGCAATCATCCCCACAAAAAGTTGAGCAAATAGCTTGTTCATTAAGAAATTTATTGTTTGAATATAATAGAGCAAAATATAAAATTAGGAAAATATCTACTGATAGATGAACAATTGCCTGTTTATTTTTATTAAAAAACGCTTTTAAGCTAAAATATTGACCTCTGGTTCTAATAAAATTCCAAATTTTTCTTGAACAGAAGCTTGAATTTCCTGTGCTAATGCCCAAATTTCACTGCCCTTGGCATTTCCATAATTAACTAAAACTAGGGCTTGTTGTTCGTGTACGCCTGCATCGCCTTTTCGATAACCTTTCCAACCCAATTGGTCAATCAACCAACCTGCCGCTAATTTACTTTTATCATTACCAATAGGATAAACAGGCATAGAAGGGTATTTTTTTTGTAACAAAGCTACAACTGTATTTTCTACGATCGGATTTTTAAAGAAAGAACCAGAGTTTCCTATTTTTTTAGGATCGGGTAATTTTTGCGTTCGAATTTTAATCACAGCATTACTAATAGAACGAATAGACAAAGGAGTTTGTGAGGCTTCTAAAACCTGCTGAATCGCTCCGTATGAAATATTGAAGGTCGCTTCTTTGGACAAACGCAAGAAAACTCGTGTAATCAAGTATTTCCCTTTCGCTTTTCGTTTAAAAATACTATCTCGATAGCCAAAAGCACAAGCTTCAAAGTTGAGTGTTTCTACCTTTCCTGTTGATAAGTTGATCGCTTCCAAACGGTCAAACACATCTTTTAATTCCACGCCATAAGCTCCAATATTTTGAATCGGCGCAGCGCCTACAGAACCTGGTATTAAGGATAAATTTTCCAAACCTGCATAGCCTTGCTCAATGCACCAAACGACAAGGAGGTGCCAAACCTCCCCTCCTCCTACTCGAATTAAAACCGTCTTTTCATCTTCTTCTACCAGCTCAATTCCTCTAATTTTATTGTGAACCACCAAGCCTTCAAAATCTTTGGTAAAAAGCATATTACTCCCGCCTCCCAAGATCAGATGTGCAGCAGGCAAGGGTAAAAGTTTCTGTACTTGCGCTTCTGTTTCCACAAGGGTATACTGAGCCGTTTGTACGTTCAGACCAAAAGTATGCAGCTCTTTTAGAGAAATATTTTCTTCCATTCGATTTTTTATTTTCTATAATACATCAACACCCCACCACAAATCGTTAAAACGACCATACAAAGCGTGGAAATACGCATGGATAGTTTCATACTATTGATGTGCGACATAATCAATTTCTTTTTATCTGGGTGTTTAGCGATGATGTCACGCTCCAACAAGGCTTTATTTAGCACATGTTCTTTCCCGAACATAACGCCTTCTTCTGCCAGTTTCTTAAATGTTCTAAATGTTTTTATTCGAAAAAAAACATTCGCAACCAATAGAAAACCAAAGGTTACAATAGTTATTGTAATTAATGTATCTTGCATAGTAGCTTATTTGTTTCTTGATAACAAATAATTCTCTGATTCTTCAGAGAATTAAAGAATACAAAACTACGATAATAAGAAACGATTAAAAAATTACTTCCTTATAAAAGTTTAATAATTTAGGTTCTTTGACAAACTCCTGTGATAATAAATAAAAGTATCCAAGTAAATTGGATATTCAGGATAAGCTTTTAAATTAACTATTTTTAGATTTTAGATCTAGTGTCTAAAAATTATTTACAAGCCACCTAAAATTAAAAACTCCACACGAGTTGTCAAGAAATCATAATTTAAATCATAAAGCTTATGAAAATTCCTATTTTAGTTTCTGTTGGTGACGTGACACCAGAAGTCTTAACTCGTTTGGAGAAAGCAGAAGTTGGTGTTGAGTTATCTTACTTCTCTTATCCTTCAACTTTGGAAGCGCCTGATTTGGCACAAAAAATCGAAGCCTATCAAGAGATGTTGCGTGATTTCTCTCAGCCAATTACCATGCATGGAGCCTTCTATGACTTATCAATAACCGCAAGAGATCCTAAAATCTTAGACGTTACTCGATTTAGACTCAATCAATCCTTAGATATTGCCCTTCAATTAGGGATCAAAAAATTAGTCTTCCATACGAATTA
The DNA here is from genome assembly GCA_937942475.1 of uncultured Aureispira sp. Taxonomy (GTDB): domain Bacteria; phylum Bacteroidota; class Bacteroidia; order Chitinophagales; family Saprospiraceae; genus Aureispira. The sequence goes on along the minus strand of CALDEP010000479.1, from coordinate 8,090 downwards.
TAATCATTCTAAACGACCTGGTTATAAAGCACATTGGATTCAAAAACAAGTTGACTTTTGGAAAACCTTCATTCCTAAAATAGAAGAACATGGCTTGATTTTACACCTTGAAAATACTCAAGAAGAAGATTACAGCTTTATTGGGGGCATTTTGGATGGTCTTAATCATCCCAATTTTAAAACCTGTTATGATACAGGACATAGCCATTGTTTTACCAAAGAACAAAACCAGCCTTTAAGTTGGATCAATGGTTATCAAGAACACTTGGCATACATTCATTTGCACAGCAATGATGGCTCCATAGATCAACACGTAGCCTTTACAAAAGGAAGTGTTAATTTTGAAGGTTTCTTTGAAGCCGTTCGTGCCTTAAAAACACCGCCTTACCTCATTATAGAAGTTGCCAAAAGAGAAGATTTTTTAATCTCTTTGGAAGCATTAAGGAAACTTGGTTTTTAAAAATTTTAGCGCATCTTACAGCATTAAAAATTCAACATTAGAACCATTTACTAAACTACAGCTGAGTTCTTTACCTCCTAATTAATTTTATGTGTAACATGAATTAGTAAGTTGCCCAATACCTTCCACTTCCAAGGTAATAATATCTCCTTTTTTTAACATCACGCCATTTTCAATTCCTGTACAACCAGGTATTGTTCCAGAGCCAAATAACTCGCCTGGATGCAACTGTTCTTCCCAAGAAGCATAAGCAATAGCTTCTTGAAAAGAATAGCGTTTACCTTTGGTATTGCTTTCAATAATTGATTTATTATTGATGATTACTTTTACTTGTAAATTTTCAATTTGAGATAAAATACTATCTTTACTTACCACTATTGATGAAATAGAGCTTCCAAAGTTCTTAGTTTTCATTGGTCCAAAACCAGTTTCCATTTCGTCCAACTGAACATCTCTTGCTGAAAAATCATTCAATATTAAAAAGCCACCTATTGCATTTTCAACTTCCTCTATAGAGGCATTTTTCAGAGGCTTAGTAATGACTGCCGCTATTTCTAATTCGTAATCTAATTCTTCGGTATAGGAAGGGATTTTTATAGCATCGCCATTTGAGATAAAGTTGAGATGATTTCCCATATAATAAATGGGATATTTATAATACCTTTTCTTTGGTTTTAATTTAGGAAATGGCTTTCTAAAAAGTTTTTCATAGACATTGACAATAGGCAATAGCTTCGACATATATTTTTTCACAAAACCACGTGCAGCATCAATTGCATGTTTTTCGTAAAGCATAAAGTCTCTGTAGGCAGAAGGTTGAAAAGGGAGAATCTCTTGATAGTTTTCCTCCTGGAATTCAGAGAGTGTCAAGTCCGAAATATCTAGCTCTTTTTTATCAAGCAAATCCAATAGACTAAATTCGGTTTCAACTCTTTTCCATTTATTGTTTTGCTCGACTACAATCCATTTATTGTTTTCTTTGTCAATAACCGTTCTAAATTTCATCAGATTAATTTTTTAGCAAAAAATGTAAAACTACAAGATTAATCTTTCAATGTCATTTACATTTGTTGATTTCTAATAGAAACATTAATTCTTGATAATTGGGTCGTCGTAATTCCAAGGTAGCTTGCTATATGAAATTGTGGTATTTCATGGATTATAGAATTGTATTCTTTTAAACATTTAAGGTATCGGTCTTTGGCAGTTAGAGTAAGGAAATCGTATTCTCTCTTTGATTTCTTTTCAAATAAGTGCAGTAATATTTTTGTTTGCAACTCCCTCGTTTTAGGATATTTGATTAAACTATCTTTAATTAGACCTATAGGAAATTCAATTACTTCGCATGCTGTGAGGGTCTCAATGAAATGAGTTGATTTTGCTTCAATATTAGGATTTCCAAGTAATAAACTGGGAGGGGAAAGAAACACTTTATTCCATTCATTACCAGATGCATCAATATCATAAATTCTCATAATCCCATCAGCTAAAAAGCTTAATTTTTTTGAATAGGTATTTTTATCAAAATAAGTAACTCCTTTTGCTATCTGTTTAACAGTCAAATGTCTTTGTAAGTCATCCATGTAAGCATTTGGCAAAGAGATAAAAGAATTCAAATATTCTGTTAACTTGACATATTGTTGCATTATTTAGTTTTTTGTACGCTCTCACAGATAATACTTTCTGGAATTCAGCTACGCTAAGCACTTACGAGCCTTAATATCAGACACCTTCGGGTTCTACCAAAACTAATGCAAAGGTACACTACGCTTCATTTTTTCTAACTTTTTAAGTTCCCAATAAGCCCTAAGATAATTCTTCCTCTATTGCTTTCATCAAACGAGGAACAGCAGCTTTGATAGATTGGTATTTTTCTTCCAAATCCTTGATTGACGCATCGGTAGGCAACAGTTCACTAATCAAATCACAGATTTGATACCAGTCCTCAAAATGCAAGAGTTCTAAATTGGGTTTAATTTTATGCAGATGCTTTTCAATAATTAGACGATCATTCGACTCAAAAGCGATGTCCATATTGGTGCAGAATTTTGACAATTCTGTCTTAAACAAAAGCAAGAGTTCTTGTGCCAACTGTTCGTCGCCATCTGTCACTTCAAGCAAATGTGCAAAATGCTCCTGATAGGACTTTTTAGTGCTTGTTGTCCTTGCTGTGCTTGCTATAGATGAAGGTGATTTTATTTCTTTTGTTGTTGGCGAGCCAATAAGCCGTTCTTGGGTATGTTTGATAATAATTGCTTGTAAAGCCTCTATTTTAAAGGGTTTAGCAATGTAATCGTTCATTCCAATATTAAAACATTTCTCTTTTTCTTTGCTTAAAGCATGGGCAGACATTGCAATAATAGGTGTTGTTGTATCCTTTTTTCTAATTTCTAGTGTAGCCGCAATTCCATCCATTTTCGGCATTTGTATGTCCATCAAAATTAAATCATAAGACTCCTCAGACAATTTCGACAAAGCCTCTTCTCCATTGTTGGCTAAGTCACTATTGCAATGCAGCATATTGAGATAAATTAAGGTCAATTCTTGATTCACCAGATTATCCTCTACCACCAAAACTCGAAGCCTTTTCCCAAGAGGTTCTAAGGCAAATTTCCCTTTAAAATCCGTTTGGTCTTCAGATACAGAAGACGCTATGGTTTTGAAGGGTAAGGAAAAATGAAAAATAGAACCTTCTCCAGGTTTACTCTTCACACCAATTTCTCCGCCCATTAATAAAACTAGCTTTTTAGAAATACTCAATCCCAGTCCCGTTCCTCCATATTCTCTAGTAGTATAACTTTCTGCTTGTGTAAAGGTCTCAAAAATGGCATCCAACTTATCAGAAGCAATCCCAATACCAGTATCCATGACCTCAAAATACAAAGCATCATCTACTTTCATAACCGATAAATGAATCGTCCCATATTTCGTAAATTTAACCGCATTTCCAACCAAATTAATCAAAATTTGAGAAAGACGATCTGGCACACCTAAAACCTTTCTAGGAATCAAGGGATCAACCTCAACGATTAATTCCAACTGTTTTTTACCAATATCTACCTTTAAAATACTCAAGCTATCCTCTATGCGCTCTCGCAAATCAAACTCTATTTCATCCAACTGAAATTTTCCTGATTCTATTTTAGAGACATCCAAAATATCGTTCACCACGACCAATAAATTTTCAGCAGAACCATAAATACTCTGTGCATAATTTCGTTGAGTGGTATCCATAGAAGTTTGCAACAATAGCCTGGAGAAACCAAGCACACCACTCATAGGCGTTCGAATTTCGTGACTCATATTTGCCAAAAAATCTTCTTTTATTTTAGCATTCTTAATGGCTTCTTCCTTCGCCTGTCTTAAATCTTCTTCCAAGCGCTTTCGTTCAGTAATATCTGTTTGAATCACAATGTACTGAACGATTTCACCATCTGTGCTCAAAAAAGGAACACTAGAAGTATGTGTCCAATAAAAAGAGCCATCTTTTGCTCGTTCTTTAATCTCCCCTTGCCAGATTTCACCCGATCCAATCGTCCCCATTAATTTTTTCCAAAACGCATCTGAATGATGAAAGGAATCTAAAATTTCATGGTGTTTACCAATCACATCGCTTCGATCATAGCCCGATATTTCACAAAATTTATCGTTCACCGAAATGATTTTTTCATCTCGGTCTACAATCATCACAATAGCCGTCTGATCGAGTGTATAAGTAAGGTCTTCAATCTTTTTAGTCGCATTTCGCTCCTCTGTAATATCTCTAGTAATGGAGTAGATGAGTTGTTTTTCTTTGTCCAAAACAATCCGCCAAGACATCCAGCGATATTCGTTATTTTTGGTGCGGCAGCGGTTTTCAAAATTCATAATATTATCCCCTTCCATCAAACGAGCAAACTGATTACGGGTTTCCTTCAAATCATCAGGATGAATTAAATTGACCAAAGGCTCAGAAAACAGGTCGCTCTTTGTATAGCCCGAAGCTTTGGAAAAAGCAGGATTAATTCGTTTAATATAACCTCCTGGCGTTACCACAGAAATCATATCAATAGATAAATTGAAAAAACGATCCAATTCTGCACTCCGTTCTTCTATTTCTGCAATATGCAACTGTTGTTGTTGATACAACTTCGCAAATTCAGCTTCATTACTTTGTTCTAATTCTTCTTCTAAGCGTTTTTTCTCTGTAATATCTCTTTGTATAACAACATACTGAGAGATAATTCCTTGCTCATCCACAAATGGAATAACGGCCGTATCTACCCAATAATAGGTGTTATCTTTGGTTTTGTTTTTCAATTCTCCCTTCCAAACATCTCCCCGCTCAACGGTATCCCATAGATTTCTAAGAAACCATTTAGAATGATAATTTGAGTCGGTCATTTGGAAATCGCAGCCAATCAATTCTGCTTCTGTGTATTGAGAAGTAGAGCAAAAATTGGTGTTTGCTGTGATAATTTTGGCATCCTTAGTAATCGTAAGCACCATTGCAGATTGATCCAAAGCATATTTTAGATCCTGAATTTCTTTAAGCGATTTTCTAAGGTTGTCCTCTCCTATTTTCTGTTCTGTAATATCTTGAATCGTTCCAATCGAACGCCAAGCTTGCCCATTTTCATCAAACTCAGCTCGACAACGCTCATTGACATATTTTAATTTGCCATTCGGCAACAACAGACGATAGGTAATGTGATAAGGCTTTTGAGTTTCCACTAATTTTAAATAAGAGGCATGGGCTCGTTCTCTATCTTCGATGTGCAAATAATTTAAGAAGTTTTCTTCGCTCGGAGTCCTCAACTCTGGAGTCGTTTCAAAAATACGATACAATTGTTGAGACCAAACCTCTTCTCCTGTAATGTGATTTAATTCCCAATAGCCAATGTTTGCGATTCCTTGTGCTTCCGTTAATCGTTTTTCACTTCGTTCCACCAATTCCTTAGCAACAGCTAAAGCTTCACTTTCTTTAATGACATCTGCAATTCGTTTTTGCTCTGTAATATCGCTTTCTATGACAATATATTTCCATAAGCCATCACTTCCCAAAAAAGGCGTAATAGAAGTGGATCGCCAGTAGAGTTGTTTATTCTTTTTATAACCTGGAATTTCATAAAGCGAGGCTTTGTTTTGTATCGCATTTGCCTTTAACTCTTCTTCAAAAGAATTGGTATAAGCCGTTCCCTCTAGTAAAACACCTATTTTTTTGCCAACAGCCTCCTTAGAAGAATAACCTGTCATTTTCTCAAAGCCTTCGTTGACCCACTCTATTTTTACTTGTTCATCTAAAATAATAACGGCATTATCTGTCTTTTGCGCTACAAAGGATAGTTTTTGTAATTCTTCTTCTTGCTTCTTTCTTTCAGTAACATCCGTGATTGTTGCCAACTCATATTCATCGTCCAACTTACAGACACGGACAAAAACAGGAAACGTAGAGCCATCTTTCTTTCTGTGTACCCCTTCTAATTCCAGCACCTCCCCGATAGGCAAGTTATCATAAACCGTACCCCTAAAGAGATTTCCTGGGGGATGCATTTCAATGTCAAATAAATTAAGTTCTAAAAACTCTTCTTTATTATAACCATAAAAGGCACAAGCGCGCTGATTGATGTCTACAAATTTCAAATCACTAATCCGGCTTTTGAACATAAAGTCAGGAGATAAACCAAAAAGTGTTTCCAATTGATCTTTGGACTCTTGCAAGGCTCGTTCTGCTTCCTTTTCTTCTGAAACATCTCTGATAACCGCCTGAATCACCAACTCTCCTCCATAAAAAATAGCCGAAAGCGATACATCAGCATCAAATACTTCCCCTGTACTCCGCCTATGCACCCAATAAAAACGACAAGCTCCATGCTTAAAAGCATAATCTATTTTTTCATTGGCAACATCAAAAGAGCGTTCCCCATTGGGCTGAAATTCAGGAGACAAGTCAAAAACATCTAATTTGGAAAAGGTTGATTTGCTCTTAATGGCAAACATTTCCAAGGTTTTGGGGTTACAATCAAAAAACTTACCAGCAGTATGCAACAGTACGGCATCATTCGAGCCATTAAAAATGGCTTTAAACTTTTCGTTGGTTTCTCTCAAAAGTCGCTCTGAGACTTTTTTTGAAGTTATATCCTCTGCAATACCAATTAAAAATAATGGGTTATTGAGTCCATCTCGAACCACTGTTTTTTGTGTCCGCAATATAATTTGTTCCGAATTACTGCTAATCAACTCCTCCGGAATATCGACCACGCCACCATTTTCTGTTGCCTCAATATCTTTTTCTCTAAACCAGTCTGCTTCCTTTTTTGAAAATAAATCATAATCTGTTTTCCCAATACAAGCACCCTCAGAAAGGTTAAAAAGTTTTTCCCCTGCTTTATTACACAACAAAAATTTATATCCATCACTAATATCTTTTGCAAACACAGCAATTGGCAAGGTATCTAAAATAGAAGATAATAATCCTTCATTGTTTGCCAATTGTTTTGCTACTACTTTACGTTCGGTAACGTCTTGAAAAATGCCATATAAACGAATACATTTTCCATCTCTCATCTCTGTTTTTCCTATCGTTCGTATCCATATTTCATTTCCCTCCTCATCCGTCAAAGGCATTTCCACATCATAGCCTTCTCCTGTTTCGATGGCTCGTTGAACCAGCCGCTTAATTTCATCTCTCTCAGCCCCCTCTTTATAAAGGTTCAGTACTTTTTTTATACTCAATGAAACCTCACTAACTTCTTGCCCTGTTGTATTAATAATCGAGCTCCAGTCTAAACTTTCGGTAGACATATCTAGCTCCCAAACCCCAATTTGTGCTTCTTTGCTAGCCTCGTTTAACATACTATTGACCTGAAGCAACTCTTCTTGCTCCAATTCCAACTCAACTTGTCGAACCTGAGCTTCTTTTAACAAGCGTCTCAACACAATAGGATCTTCTATTAATTCATCTTCCTTATGAATTAAATCCCATTGCTGTAGGGCAGCGTCCTTAAAATCACTTGTTTTGAAACCTAAAATATGTTTTTTCATAATACAAACTAAAACAGTTTTAACAGAGATGCATTTTGACTTTACTAAGTTAAGCTAATACTTCGTGGATTTTTTGTTTTTCTATCGAAAATCCCAACAAGCTTTGTTGCTGACTTACAAGCTCCAAGTTAGTTGGAGGCTTGTAGCAAGTAAATGCGAGACAAAAAAGCAAAAAACACCTATTTATCTATCTCATTATCAATGTTTTAATTCAAATAATATGAAAAAATCATTCCACTGATAATCAAATAGATACGGTTTATACACGAAGTATTGTTAAGTAATAGTCACACAAAAGACAACAAGAAAAAGAAACCAGCTTCAATAGTTTTTTGCCAAAAAAGAGTATATTGTATCTACCAAATTAAATAACTTTACTAGACGTTATTATGTACAGGACAAAAAGATAATTAAAAATATCTTAAAGCTTAAATCTATCAAAACTAAGTTTTAGATCGCTTTGCGGTTAGATCTTAGACCCTATTAAGCTTTAATAGGGTCTAAGATCTAAAATCTAAAAGTGTAACGATCTAATATCTAATAAAATGCTAAACAAATTCTATCCTTTTATTAGATAAAAAAACTTTTAGTTCGCTTCGCTCATCAG
>CALDEP010000478.1 GCA_937942475.1 uncultured Aureispira sp. | reverse complement strand
ACGGCTAGCTTCTAAGAGCATTGATTTGGTATGTTGACAAGAAGGATCGTTCAAACAATCTTCCTGTGCCCATAAGTTGGATTGACTTAATAATAATAAAACAAGGAATACAAAGTAGTGCTGCATTTTTATAGTGCTGTTGATCTATTTAATGACTGATGTTACGCAATAAAATTTTTATGTTGCTATTAAAACTCATTCTTGCTTAGTTAAGTACAGTTTTAATGTTGAATTTTTAATGCTTGTTCTCCTATAAAGCATTTAACATTAAAAATTCAGCATTTAACATTAAGAGCAAATTATACCTAAATTTTGGTCTTTTATCAGCATATTTATTTTTTTGTGTAACATAAGTTTATAACTAAATAGAATGCGTTAATCTAAAAATTTAGGATTCGTTCTTTTGTAAAAATAAGAATTCGTCTTAATTTAATCAAAAAAAATTGTTTACCCTTCATCAATAGCGTTTAATAATGTGGGTAAAATCTATTACTACTACATCATAGCAACGACAGAATTGTTGCTTTCTAAATACAAAAAATGATACTAGCGTTAGACCAAGGCACTACCAGTTCTAGAGCCATAGTTTTTGATCAACATGGAAATATCTTAGCAACGGAACAACAAGAGTTCAAACAAATCTATCCAAAATCGGGTTGGGTGGAACACAATGCCAACGAAATTTGGCAAACTCAATTGGAGGTAGCTCAAAATGTTCTCCAAAAAAATAATCTAGCTGCCAAAGATATTAAAGGGATTGGAATTACCAATCAAAGAGAAACTACTGTTGTTTGGAATAAACACACAGGCAAACCGATTTATAATGCCATTGTTTGGCAAGATCGTCGCACGGCTAGTTTGTGCGATCAATTAAAAGAAGATGGCTTAACAGATTATGTGTATGAAAATACGGGTTTGGTCTTAGATGCTTACTTTTCTGGAACCAAATTGAATTGGATTTTAGAAAACGTGGAAGGTGCTAGAGCTGCTGCCGAACAAGGCGATTTGTTGTTTGGAACCATCGACACTTGGGTACTTTGGAACCTGACCGAAGGTGCTGTTCATGCGACGGACTATAGCAATGCTTCCAGAACGATGTTATATAATATCAAGGATTTGGACTGGGATAAAAAAATGTTGGAAACGCTCCATATTCCAACACAACTGCTTCCAAGCGTCCGTCCTTCTAGCGAAGTGTATGGACATACAGCTAAAGCACTCTTTGGAGCAGAAATTCCAATTGGTGGAATGGCTGGAGATCAACAAGCGGCTTTATTTGGGCAGGGTTGTCATCAGCCTGGCATGGCTAAAAACACCTATGGAACGGGTTGTTTTATGTTGATGAATACAGGAGAGAAAATGATCCATTCCAAAGCGGGTTTATTAACAACGATTGCTTGGGGGCTTGATGGAAAAGTGGAATATGCCTTAGAAGGTTCGGTTTTTATTGCAGGGGCTGCCATTCAATGGCTGCGAGATGAGATGAAAATTTTAGACGACGCACCTGATTCTGAATACTTTACTAGTAAAGTAAATGATAATGGAGGCGTTTATGTCGTTCCTGCTTTTGCTGGGCTTGGGGCACCTTATTGGGATATGTATGCCAGAGGCGCCATCTTTGGTTTAACACGAGGGGCGAATAAATACCATATCATTCGGGCTACCTTAGAATCTTTGGCTTATCAAACTAGAGATGTTTTGGAAGCAATGGAAAAAGATTCTGGAATCAAGCTAAAAACCTTGCGAGTAGATGGTGGAGCTTGCGCTAATAATTTTTTAATGCAATTCCAAGCCGATATGTTGGACACGCCTGTTGAGCGTCCTGAAATTATTGAAACAACTGCCTTAGGCGCTGCTTATCTGGCAGGTTTAGCAGTCGGGTTTTGGAAAAAAGAAGAAATCAGAGACCGATGGCAACTTAATCAAGCCTTTCAAGTTGAAATGGAATCAGAGCAACGCCAACACTTATATTCCAATTGGCAAAAGGCAGTAGAACGCACCAAAGGCTGGGCGGATGAATAATTTGTATTCTTATTATCATTCTATAAGTTATCAAAATCCCCTTATTATTAACAAAAATAAATATCAATGCTACTATACATCATGCTTGGTCTTATTGGCCTTTTAGCACTTGGCGCTATTGCTGCCTCTAGAGATTCAAAAAATAAGGCATTAAATGCTATTGCACGGATAGATGCTATGGAAGATAAATATGAAAAGTATGTTGAAAAAAACATACACAGCCATATTTTGGAAAAAAATGATCTTCAAGTAGATCCAGATGTATTGGCTAAAGATACTTTAAAGTTTATCCTTCCTGATATCAATGGACTGATCTCCTTGATCAACACGACGACCTACACGACGGTTGAAATCAATCATACTGCTCGGTATTTTCCTAACCTCATTAGTTTAACCGAAAATTATTTTATCCAAAGTCAAAAAAGCAAAAGCAAACAACTAAGCCCAGAAGAAGAAGAAAATTTCAGAAAGACGGCTTTGGATGCTATTCAAGCAGATGTTCAAAGAAGGCTTCTAGATTTAAAAATTGGCGATTTGTAATTTGGTAATTTTTCCTTTTTTGAAAACTAGTTCCAAAAAAGAACAATACAACAATAAAAACTATATTTAAAGCATTGATAATCAAATCAATTTATTTCTTGGCACTAGTTTGGCATATAGTTAGGTGTACCAAAAGTGATACGAAATTATTAAAGATAAATTTGGGTTTTAATTGGGGTGATTTAGGACTTGTATGAATGGGAATACATACAAGTCCGCTTTTTCACACATTCCTATTTCTCTTTAATATCAAAAATAAATTTGGGTTTTAATTGGGGTGATTTAGGACTTGTACGAATGGGAATACGTACAAGTCCAATCTTTCACCGCAGAAAATACCAACAAGATAAATTTGGGTTTTAATTGGGGTGATTTAGGACTTGTATGAATGGGAATACATACAAGTCCATACTTCCACCACAGAAAATCAACAAGAATAAATTTGGGTTTTAATTGGGGTGATTTAGGACTTGTACGAATGGGAATACGTACAAGTCCATACTTCCACCACAGAAAATACCAACAAGATAAATTTGGGTTTTAATTGGGGTGATATAGACCTTACATGAATGGGAATACATGTAAGGTCTTTTTTTGTCTTGTAAAGCTCTATTTTATCCTACACAGAGAAAAGCCACACCTTCAATACGAAAGTGTGGCTTTTCTCTATTTTGTAAACAAGTGATAGCAAACAGCTATCCTTTTTTGATTTTCATTGTCATAATAAGGTCCTTTACAGGGCGACTGCTA
>CALDEP010000477.1 GCA_937942475.1 uncultured Aureispira sp. | reverse complement strand
AAAAAATAGCCTATTGATAATAATTCACGGTCTTATCACTTGTTTATTAAATATCAGAATCATCCTTCACAAACATTAATAAAAAACCAATCATCCCTTGAATAATCGCCCAAGGAATTGTCAAGACTATAATTAGCAAATCATCCGTCCAATACCAAAGTAAAAAGAACAAGACAAAGGTTGGAGCGATGTTCATAAAATTAATGCCTCGCACAAATTGTACGTCCTGCTTTTGTGTCCCTTCTAATGGATTAACAGTAGATTCTTCCAAGTCATCCAAAATCACATCTTCTTCTAATAACCTTTTTTTTCGTTGGCCTACGCCTGTTAGGTGCTGAGGGTTGCCAATTATTACCAACACAAAAAAGCTGATTGAAATAAATAATTGCCCCAATAAATAAAAATAACAAGCCGCTTCCATCGCACTTTTACTATGCATTTCAGAGTCATCTGGCAGGTAACAAAACAAGGCACCTAAATAATAGATAGCCAATAAGAATGTACATAAAAAGCCTAATTTGAAGAGATTAGTCATTATTACAGCATAATAATTGAAGAAAAAAAACTCAAATGCCCCATAAAAAAACCTCTTTTCTTCTTGTAGAGAAAAGAGGTTTTTTTTAAGATATTATTATAAGCCTAAACCAAAACACCATCCATAACAGATTGGACAATATCGGGGTTTAATAAAGTAGAGGTATCGCCCAAATTAGAGGTCTCCCCACTAGCTATTTTTCGTAAAATACGACGCATAATTTTCCCTGAACGAGTCTTAGGTAAGCCTTGTACAATTTGAATTTTATCAGGTCTCGCTATTTTTCCGATTTCTTTGGTAACAATAAACAAGACCTCTTGGCGGAATTCCTCTAAATCTTCCACTTCATCATTCGCAATAACATAGGCATAAATTCCTTGCCCTTTAATGTCGTGAGGGTAACCCACTACTGCTGATTCTACAATATTGATATGTCCATTAATGGCATCTTCAATCTCAGCCGTTCCAAAGCGATGTCCCGACACATTAATCACATCATCTACTCGCCCAATAATTCTATAAAAGCCATTCTCATCTCGTCTTGCGCCATCTCCCGTAAAATATTTACCCTCAAAAGAAGAGAAATAAACTTGTCGGCAACGCTCGTGATCGCCATAAGTCGTGCGAATCATCGACGGCCAAGGAAATTTGATACAAAGCAAACCTTCTACATCATTTTCTTTGATTTCTATCCCTTCTCTATCCACCAAACAAGGCTGAATACCAGGCAAAGGTAGGCTCGCATAACAAGGCTTCAAAGGCGTGTGTCCAGCCAAAGCAGAAAGCATAATGCCACCTGTTTCCGTTTGCCACCAAGTATCCACAATTGGGCAAGCTCGCTTCCCAACCACATCATTGTACCAATGCCAAGCCTCGTCATTAATTGGTTCACCTACGGTTCCTAAAACCTTCAAACTACTCAAATCGCTGTTCTCTACATGCGCATCGCCCTTGGCTTGCAAAGCACGAATGGCTGTTGGTGCCGTATAAAATTGATTGACTTTATGCTTCTCGCAAATCTGCCAAAAACGCCCTGCATCTGGATAGGTTGGCACCCCTTCAAACATCATCGTGGTTGCTCCTGACAATAAGGGACCATAAACAATGTAAGAATGTCCTGTAATCCAACCAATATCAGCCGTACACCAATAAACATCTTCCTCTTGGTATTGAAAGACATTTCTAAAAGAATACTCTGTATACAACATATATCCTCCACAAGTATGCACCACTCCTTTAGGTTTTCCTGTAGAACCCGAGGTGTACAAAATAAATAACATATCTTCTGAGTCCATTTCAGTGGCTTCGCAAACAGGACTTTTTCCTTCCATTTCCTCGTGCCACCATTTGTCTCGACCAGCTTCCATTTCTACCGCTGTATTCGTACGTTGATAAACGATAACCGTTTCAACAGAGGTACAATCTTGCTCCAAAGCAGCATCTACTACCGATTTTACAGGAATGCTTTTTGCACCTCTATAATTACCATCAGAAGTAATAATCATCTTCGCTTCTGCATCTTTGACTCGATCAGCTAGTGCTTTTGCCGAGAAACCAGCAAAAACAACCGAATGCACGGCTCCTACTCTAGCACAAGCCAAAACGGCAATCGCTAATTCAGCCACCATTGGCATATAAAAACAAACTCGATCTCCTTTCTCGATCCCATTGGCTTTCAGCACATTTGAGAACTTACAGACCTCTGCATGTAGCTCCTTATACGTATACTTAATCGTTGGATCTCCAGGCTCGTTGGGCTCCCAAATAATGGCGGTCTTATCTCCCCTAGTTTCTAAGTGTCGATCTAAACAATTCTCTGTAATATTTAACGTTCCACCCACAAACCATTTAACAGAAGGTTTTTTGAAATCCCAATCCAAGACTTGATCCCATTTTTTGCGCCAAGTAAAAGAATTGGCTTGTTCCTCCCAAAAAGCTTCAGGATTTTCAACACTTTTTTGATACACTTCTTGATACTGTTCAAATGATTTTATTTGTGTGGTCATATTTTATTTTAGTTAACGTTGGTAATGCTTAAACATTACTTAGATACAATTCTTAGGTGTAGTTTCTACTTATAACTCATGTTACGCAAAAAAAATGATTACGGAGATAAAAATTAATGTTCCTATATAAACTTGTTCTGAATGTTGAAGGCTTAATTTTTAATGTTGAATGCTTTATAGTAGAATTAGCATTAAAAATTCAGCATTCAACATTAAAAATTATAACAAAGGTTCAAGAAGCAAATTTCGGGTTCTCAATAGGAATAAAAAAAATCTGCGTAACATCAGTTATAATAATAAGGAAACATGCGCTCGACTATACAAGATAATAAAGAATTGAATATCTTTTTAAATTAAGGTCTAGGAATTTTTTAGTATACTTGTATTGTTGTCATAATAAGCGTTCTGTATTGAATGAGTGCTATTTTTTACAAAAAATTTAACAAACTTTACTTTAACTAAAACTTATGGGTACTAGTATTGGTCGTTTTTTTATGGGTTTTATTATGTTTGTTGGAGGTTTATACCTCATGCTAAATGCCATTCGTGTAAACATTAATTCCATGTTTCATGGGCATTCCTTATTTAATGTTGGAGGCTTTGGAGTCACTTCTGGCTCTATTATGATTCTCTTTATGTTGGGGGTGGGTATGTTGTTTTTTAATGCTAAAAATCCACTCGCTTGGATCGTCACGGTTGGTTCTTTGACGGGATTAATTTTTGGTGTGATTGCCAATACTCGTTTTAGTTTGCAAGAGATGTCTGCCCTTGATTTGATTGTTATTTCAATTTTACTCTGTGGTGGCTTGGGGCTTTTATTGAGTTCTATGGTTAAGCGAAATGCTTAGGTTCTTTAATGGTCAACTGCCAGATAAGGTGTTTTCAGGTGTACAAGAAATCAATTAAATTAGAAAATAAATGAGTAAAATACATATAGTTTTTGGACGACAAGGTGCGGGTAAGTCAACCTACTCAAAAAAGTTATCAAAGGAAATTAATGCCGTACATATGTCTATTGATGATTGGATGTGGAAATTATTTGGAGAAGACTTACCTAAATCTATGAATCTAAAATGGATCATGGAAAGAGTAGACCGATCTGAAAAACAGATTTGGGAAATTTCAAAAAATATTTTGGATTGTGGGCTTGATGTAGTCCTTGACCTTGGTTTTACCAAATTTGAGAAGAGAGCATTGTTTTTGTCTTTAGCCCAAGAACACAAAGCCTTAAGTCAAATTCATTATGTTAAAGCACCTCATAAAATAAGAAAAAAACGTGTTTTAGACCGAAATATTGAAAAGGGCGAAACGTTTTCATTTGAAGTAAGTCCAGGAATGTTTGATTTTATGGAAGGTGAATTTGAAGAACCAAGAACCAAAGAATTAAAAGAAGCCATTATTATTGATACAGATGAACAAAAAACTAAATAAAACCAACAGCTAAAAAAGTGTTTATACCCAGGTTGTTTTGGGGCTAAAGAAAGCACCTGAGCTCTTTCTTTAAAACGCAAATTCGCACACCTCTTTACAGGTATTTTTTCTTTCTACCTTATAATTTACACACAGTATAGACCCTCACATTTTGAATAAGTAAAAACCCTTCATCTAAAATGACTACTAATAAAATAATTTGTCCCTATTGTGAATCTTCTGTTCCTTCTGGAGCAGCATTCATGCATTCTTGTGGAAAGATTTGGTATCCATTCTCTGAAACCAAAAATACTTGTCCTCAATGTAATAAAGAAGAAAACCTTATCAAATGTCCATATTGTAAGGGTCCTTCAACATACGAGAACTGGTTAAATCAAGCGGATATTCTAAAAAAAGAAGCTCTAAAAAGAGAAGAAGAATTAAAAAATAGGAAAGGCTTTGATTGGCTTGAAAAAATCATTGATAATGCTTTAGAAAAAATAAAATCAGAAGGTTTTATGAAAACGCCAGGTGCTGTTCCTAAAGAAATGGCTGTTGAACAAAAATCAGAGGATGATTGGAAAGAATGGAAGCCGATAAAAAGCACCTTAAATGATGCCATTCTGGATGCCTTTGAAACTAAATTTAAGGTAAAGCTTCCGCTCTCCTACAGGCATTTCTTGAAGCATAAACATTTCTTTGAGTTATCTCTTGAAAATCGCTTAGTGACGCTTCCTAGTCATCTTCCAAATCGAAAATTAGACGAAATCATCGGGCAAGACATTCACCACATAGACTTCATTAAGAATGGCTTCGTCTATTTCGCTTATTATCAAGATTCCGCTTATCTATGTTTTGACACAAATGATATGGACGAAAATGGCGAATGCCCAATTGTAGCTTTTGACCATGAACAATTCTACCTTCCTGAACAGGTAAAAGAAGAAGATGGCAATTGTATTTATCATTCATTTGAAGAACTGCTACTCGCTAAAGATAAATCCTATTATGGAGCCTAAAATAAATAACCGCTATATGATCGAAAGACATTCATCAGATCTTGTCAAAGGCTACGAAACCAAAGAACACATTTACAATAGGGTTTATCCCGTTGTAACAGAACATATTCATTCAAATCCAGAAATTCTAGGTACTCAAACCACAGAAGCATTGGCGATGTTCGCTTTCTCAGAAACCAACCATAAGCCTAAAGATTCTACGATACTTTTTTTACGCAGAGGGCGTGATTATGGAATTGCCAACTTTATGTATGGATCAAATCCAGGGCTAGAATTTGAATTCGTGATTGATGATACGACCTACCATTTAGTTGGAAATAAGGCATCGGCATATATGCATTCAGCGCTCTGGATCAAGACCTTCTATGCTTGCCTTATCACTAGAACTCAAAACGGAATTCAACAACTATTAAAAACTCCAAATGAAGTCTTCCTTAATGCTAATATTAAAGCCAATTCGTTTGACATTGCCTTTGTAAATCTTTTAAAAGGGCTGTTTGACTCTAGTGCAAACATGGGCGATTTGTTCCAAAAAATCCTAGCCACTAGCGATCCAGAGGTCTTAGAAATTGAACGACAGAATTATATTTACGACATTTCAATCCCAATTACTAAGCTAATTCATGACCTACTTAGAAATGATGAAGAAGGCTTTAATCAAGAACTACAAGCTGCTCTAGAAGCACATAAAAAGTTCTGGAGCAAAGGAAGAGAAGTTGATAATTATCGAGGCTGGGTATCCTTGCCATTGTTGGCGATATGTGCTTTAGCTGTTGATCATAAAAATTTCACGATTACGGTTGAATCTGAGTATATTCCAAAATGGCTGTATGAAAAAGATTTTTAACCGATTACTAACAAAAACAGAAACCATAAAAACTAATGAAACACTTAATAATAGCTTTAATTCTGACGTTTACTGTTTTGAGCTGCACCTCAAATCAATCGAAAAAAATGAGCTTCGAAAAAGGCTATGTTCGATTCAATAATGTGGACCAAATACCCAACACTATTTATCATTTAAGAGGAAAAATGGAGCTTGAAATTTTCAGCGACTTTATTATTGTAAAAAAAGAAGATGGAACGTTTATCATTCCAAGTAGTCATTTAGTTTATGCAGGAGATCAAGAATTTAGGGATTAACTCCAATTATTAGGGCAGTCCATTCATCTTGCATATTTCTATTTAAAGACCCGCACCTTTAGACCAAAAGAAAAAATGTGCTCAAAAAACCAAAAACTCTGATTGGCTTTGTCCATAGAAGAAGCCGTTGTTTTGACATGAGGAAGGTGAATAAAACCGCCTTTTAGCCCAAATTGAAAGTACAGGTATTGCAAAAAAGTAATGCTTACATCTGCATTTACTCCAAAGCCATATCCTGAAAGGTAGAAAACATCATTTCTAGGTTTTCCTAATAAAGTGGCATCCGTTTTTGGGGTAATTAAACCAAGAGAAAAGCCTTCTGAACAGGAAATTTCGATCCACTTATTTTCTAAGTGAATCTTTTTTAGAAGATCGTCATGACGATTCAATTCCAAGCTCAGATAGTTCAATCCATTGGTGTGTTCAAAGGTTAAAAAATCTTTACTGACGATAATTTCATCCTTATCATAAGTTCCATTATAAGGCGTATTGGTTCCTTGAATAAAACCGCTGATTCTTGCCGTTTGGTCTCGTACCATCACGTATTTCATGTGGTCGATATTAAAAGAGACGGTATAGTTATCATGAAAAAAGTACCCTACTTTAAAATTAGTTTGAGGTATGGTAAAGGTTTCTGGATGAAAATAAAAGCCAAAATCAAAATCAGACTGACGGTCAGTTGCTTTTACAGCATGTAGACTAAAGTCATAATCCTCGCCTTTGAAATTGATTTGAGAGTCTGTAAAATAGCCTCTATTCCAACCAAAGGAAACAAAGACTTTCCCCTTATTGGGTCGTACATCAAAAAACTTATATTTGTTTTGGGCAACAAGACCATTTATAAAATAGAAACAGAATATTAATATACAGAAATGCTTTTTCATAGTAATTTGATTCATCTATGGTATTACCGAACTAATGATTAATTAAAACCTCAATGTATAAAGATAAACATATAATAGCTAATTCAAAAAAATCAACTTACCAGAAAAAAGAGCCATTTATTCTCAAGGAACAAATGACTCTTCTACCTCCTAGCATTGAGATTTGCTTACTGGTTTATCGTGACTTTACGAGTATAAACCGTTCCATTTGGCGCTTCTATTCTCAAGACATAAGCTCCAGTGGCTAATTTTTCTGTATCTAATTGATATAAAACCTGCCCTTCATCTACGCTAGATGAAATTAATTGACGCCCTAAAGCATCAATTATGCTTAGTTCATACGTTCCTTTTATTAACAAAGGCAATTCAACCGTCAATTGATCCTTAGCAGGATTTGGATAAACCAATATTGATGCATTTTTATCGTTAAATTCTAGCGCTTTTGTAATGCTATAGCTAGACAATCCTGTAGCGTCAATTTGGTGAATTCTATAATAATTATACCCAACAAAAGGCGTTTCATCAATGTGCTTATATAAAGCAAGAGCATTATCACTAGTCGCATCAAAACAACGTAAGATTTCGAAATTTTGTGCATCTGCACTACGCTCCAAACAGTAACGATCTCCAGCATATTCATTCGCTACTTCCCATTCCAAAACAGCAGTTCGCTCTACTTTTGCAGCCTCAAAACGAAGCATTTCTAGTGGTAGAGAAGTTTGATTAATCACATCTGCCAAGGTAAATGGACTAAATGAAGTCACATAATCAGACGTTACCGTTCCAGTGACCATTGTTCCTGTGAATGGAGGACTCGCTCCCTCACGTTCCCATTGATTGATAAGACTTGGAGCTTCGGTATAAAAATGCCCGACACGAACACTTGAAGGAGAAATCACCTGACTGTGTGGTCCCCAATGTAAGGTAACTCTCAAGTTTTCACCAGAACCACCGACCAATTCGTCCAACAGCCAATATTCTAAAGAACTAACATGATCGAACTCTGCTGTATTCACATTATAAGTACCATAACCTCCTAAGAAATACTCTGCAATATAAGATTCGCCTGGATTAAATCTAGTTTCAATGCCAATTGGACCATAAACGCCATTGTCTCCCGTGGGATAAGTAAATGTGGTTAAGGAACCTATATTGGTTTCTTTGATCACGGGACCATCTACATGGCTAAACGTAAAGGCACCTGTTGCAGTTGCGACTTCTTCAAACACTAAATAAGAAGTTGCCGTTGTCAATACAATACCATTCGTAAAGGTCATATCATTTTCAATGACCATATTATTGGCATTATTTTGAAGGTTTCCGTTCGCTTTATTAACCACTACATTATAGAAAGTTTCGTCTATGCTTGCTTTGTTAACGGATTGAGTGCTTGTACCAATAAATTCAACCGTACTTTCTCCTTGATCAAACCCATTGGCAGGGTTTAAATCCGTCCAGTCTCCATGCAAACTAAAGACTCCATCAGCAGTTGCCGTGCCATCATCAAAGTCCAACTCTCCATCGCTATTGATAATCAAATTTCCATGAACTTCCATTCCTGTTCCTACGATTCCACTATGATTGTTTTCTAATCTAGAAACACCTCCACTAGCATTGCCACCAATAATCAAATCACCTAAGATTTGCACCACACCAGCATTAACATTATTATTAAAAACCTCTACGGCTCCTGTAGCAGTATTTCCTACATACATATTTCCCTTTACCGTCATAAAGCTATTAATCCCTCTGAAAACTTCTGAAGAATTTGTAAAGCTATGTCCACCATTGGTAGATTCTATGAATAAGTTAGGATAAAACATATTTACAGCAATAACAGCCACTAAACCACTATTGGTCGTATGACGGTATCGCCAAGCGGCAGTAGCAGGAATGGTCGCAATTCCACCCTCATAATTATCTCTATATTGAGCAACAGAACTGGTGCCTGTTTTAATTATTTCTCCATTAGCATCTAATATCCAAGTAGCACTATTGGTCGTAAAGTTAACCCCATTACCACCACCATTACCATTGTCAATTAAGGTTCCTTGCACCTCTAAATCTACGCCTAGTCCATTATTAAAAGCAAATAAAATATTACTAGTAATGGAAATCGTTCCGCCTGTTTCTATGACCACCTCGTCAACGACAACATCTTGATCAACTGTAACAACATGCCCATTTAGGATATGTATATAATCGCTGTTATCAAATAAAGGATAAGTGCAGGTTGGAGACCAAGGACCAGCGGCTGAAGTTGCCATTTCCCAAGTAGTTACATTCGTCCAATCTCCTGTGGCGCGTGTCCGAAAAAAGCGATCTGTTGTCAAGACAAACTGTACGGCTTCTGTTAAGACATTACAAGCCCCATTTTCTGTTACTTGACAATAAAATTGATAGCCATCGTAAGCTGCCAAATTCCCTGTAATAGATAAGGCCGTTGTCGTTTCTCCTGTTAGCGTCGTTCCTGGAAAAGCAGCAGCACTTACGGCAGTCCATGTCAAGGTACTTCCATCGCTTTCGTTAAAAAACCATTGGTACGTCAATGCGCCTCCATTAAAAGGTGTAGCGCTTACTGAAAGGGTAATCCCACAACCACTTACGTCTGTTGGTTGAGCTGTAATAATAGGCGTTCCTCCCAAAACATTAAAAAGCCCTAAATCGGACTCATCTCCACTCGTTCCTGTCGTCCATTCTGATGCCGTAAAGGTAGGGTTTGGTCCTGTAACGGTATTATTTCTTCTATAGAGATAGCCAACTGCACTAACGACTCCATCCTCAAAATCATCCACGACTGTATTGCTTGGTCTAAAGATCAATTCTAGACGATCCTCATCATTAAAACCTGACGTGGTTCCTCCGAAGTCAAAATCTTGAACACCAGAGCCACCACTATTGACACGTCCAACCAATACCTCTCCATCTGCAATAGAAGAACCAACTCCTGCTGCTGGAAACGTATAAGAATGGGTAATTGGTCCACCAATTAAGTCGCCATAACGATCAATTCCATAATCAGTCAAATCGATTGCTGCACCTGTTCCATTATATATTTCAATGTATCCTAGAGATCCCCCATTATTATCAAATACCTCACTAATAATAAGACCACTTAAAATAGGATTACAAGAACCACTTTGATCTAATAAAGTATATCCTGCTCCTGCCGTTACGTCACAAGCGGATTCTGTTACCACGATGGCTCCTGTTGTTGATCCTGCAGGAACCGTTGCCACTAGCGTTGTCGCATCCACAAATTGAACATTGCTTGCTGCAATACCATTAAAGGTTACAGTTGAACTAGCTGTAAATCCTGTCCCTGTAATGGTTACTTCTGTACCAAGCGGTCCAGAACTGGGTGCAAGGTTGGTAATCGTATGTGGGCAAGCTACAACAGGCGTTCCTGTGACAATGACATTATCAATGGCAAATTCCTCATTCCCAGAAGTTGCTGTCACGGTTAATCGTAAATTAAGTATGTTACCCGTTCCAGCGATTGCATTGGTAATGGTCTGAAAAGCAAGGCTTAAATTATTGGTTCCATCTGTTGCCACTCCATTGGTTATAGAGCCATTAAATTGTGTGATAACATTAAAACCAGCTCCATCAATATCTGCTTCAAAGGTAATTTGATCGCCTGGATCAAAACCACCTATGTCTGCTGCCAAGTCTACCGAAAGCATCAATCCAGTAAACCCATTAATATTTAAGTTTGACCAGGTCAAAGTTTGTGTTGCAGGACTTCCTCCGCCATCCAAATCTTCTCCTATTAAGTACAATCCAGTCGTATTTCCTGTATAATTAGGAACGCCTCCAGGAGGGGTAGGAAAACCATCAAAGTCGTGTGCAGCTCCTGTTGGATCAAAAATTCCAAAATAATCGCTAGCCCCATCGGTAAAAAAGGTATGCGATTTCACAATTTGAGCATCGGTATCAAAAGGCTCTGTTAAAATCTGTGCCTGCAAAGTAGTACCCGCTAGACACAGCAATAAGATAAGGTGGTGTAATTTTGTTTTCATGTTTAATGACAATTTTCAGTGAAAATATACGGGCGATCATTTGGGAGCACAAAAGTAAACTTTTAAACACACATTTACATCAGCCTAGTATTAGTTAATTGTTAAAACTTCATTTTTAACACATTTGACTTTCAATGATATATGTGTATTTACTTTAGAAGGTAAGTTATTTTAACCAAAAAATCAATCCTTTAAACTTAAAGCGCTTATTTGAGGCTATACTTTTTATTAATACTTCGTGGGGTTTTTAGTTTTTTTACAAAAAACATAAAAAACATTTTCTATTAGATTGATTATCAGATATTTAATACTTTTGTAGTTTTGAAGCTATTATTCTGATAATCAATCTAATAGAATTCCTCCACGAAGTATTGTTTTATAAGAAGTGGTTTAGAAACAGAAAAAGCTACTTCAAAATTTTGAAGTAGCTCTTTTATAAGTTTCGTATGCAAGCATACTTTATTTTAAATCCTGTTTATGCATTAATCAAAGTATTGTCGATAACAGCATTCAAGGTTGCACTTGGGCGCATTGCTTTAGCTATCTTTTCTTCATTCGGGTAGTAATAACCATCTACCTCCATTGCGACACCTTGCGCATTGTTCAACTCTTCGATGATTTTTGCTTCATTATCTGCTAAGTCTTTTGCCAATTTAGCAAAGCTAGTTTTTAATGCTGCTTCTCCATCTTGTGCTGCTACTGCTTCTGCCCAATATAAAGCCAAGTAGAAATGGCTTCCTCTGTTGTCCAATTCGTTTACTTTACGAGAAGGAGATTTTCTATTGAGTAGTAATTTTTCAGTTGCTTGATCCAATGCTTCTGCCAAAACCAAGGCTTTGTTGTTGTTAAACGTATTTCCTAAATGCTCTAAAGAAACAGCCAATGCCAAGAATTCTCCTAGAGAATCCCAACGCAAGTGATTTTCTTTATTGAACTGTTGAACGTGTTTTGGAGCAGATCCACCAGCACCTGTTTCAAACAATCCACCTCCGTTCATCAAAGGAACGATAGACAACATTTTTGCAGACGTTCCCAATTCTAAAATAGGGAATAAATCGGTGTTATAATCACGCAATACATTACCAGTAACAGAAATAGTATCTTCACCAGCTTTGATACGTTTTAGAGAAAACGCCATGGCGTCCATGGAAGACATAATGTGAATTTCTAAACCCGAAGTATCGTGATCTTTTAAGTAAGTGTTTACTTTTTTGATTAATTCAGCATCATGCGCTCTTCCTTCGTCCAACCAAAAAACAGCTGGCGTTTGAGAAGCTCTTGCTCTAGTAACGGCTAGTTTTACCCAGTCTTGGATCGGTGCATCTTTTACTTGACACATTCTCCAAATATCACCCGCTTCAACAGCATGCTCAATTAAAGTCGTTCCATTTGCATCGACAACACGTACCGTACCTGCTGCGCTTAATTCAAATGTTTTGTCATGAGAACCATATTCTTCTGCTTTTTGAGCCATCAAACCAACATTAGGAACCGTTCCCATTGTTGTTGGATCAAAAGCACCATTTTCTTTACAGAAGTCAATTACTACCTGGTACATACCAGCATAACTACTGTCTGGAATAACGGCTTTTGTATCTTGTTGTTTGCCTTCTTTGTTCCACATTTGACCAGAAGTACGAATCATTGCAGGCATAGAAGCATCAATAATTACATCACTTGGTACATTTAAATTGGTAATTCCTTTGTCAGAATCAACCATAGCAAGGTCTGGTCCATTATCATAAGCAGCTTGAATATCTGCTTCAATAGCCGACTTTTGATCTGCTGGTAAGGTTTCAATTTTGTTCAATAAATCGCCAAATCCATTGTTTACATCAACACCCAACTCTTCTAATACAGCAGCATGTTTTGTAAATACGTTTTTGAAGAATACTTTTACCCCATGTCCAAAAATGATCGGGTCAGAAACCTTCATCATGGTTGCTTTCATGTGCAAAGAAAACAAAACACCTTGTGCTTTTGCATCCGCTACTTGTGCTTCCAAGAAAGTCATCAAGGCTTTTTTACTCAACATAGTACCGTCAATCACCTCTCCTTCCAAAATAGGAAAGGCTTCTTTTAGAGTAGTAACCGTTCCGTCTGTCGCAACGTGCTCAATACGAACCTCTGTTGCAGCCGCTAAAGTCACTGACTTTTCATTGGCACGGAAATCACCGCCATCCATCGTCGAAACGTGTGTTTTAGAATCTGCTGACCAAGCGCCCATTGAATGAGGATTGTTTCTAGCATATTTCTTAACTGGCTTAGGTGCTCTACGATCAGAGTTTCCTTCTCTCAATACAGGATTTACGGCAGAACCTTTAATCTTATTGTATCTTTTTTCAATTGATTTTTCTTCATCTGTAACAGGATCTTCTGGATAATCAGGCAAAGCATATCCAGCGCCTTGCAATTCTTTGATGGCCGCTTTTAGTTGCGGAACAGAAGCACTAATATTTGGTAATTTGATAACGTTTGCTTCTGGCTTCAATACCAATTCTCCCAATTCTGCTAATGCATCTGGAATTTGTTGCTCTTTAGTTAAAAAGTCAGAAAAACTAGCGATCATTCTACCAGCAAGAGAAATGTCGCTCAATTCAACCTCGATTCCAGCAGCATCTGTAAATGTCTTGATAATTGGCAAAAACGAGAACGTTGCTAAAAAAGGTGCTTCGTCCGTTTTGGTATAAATAATTTTTGATTTATTTGCTTCCATTTTTTTCTGATTTTATGCGAGTTTTAATACTAAATAACTGCAATTTAACTATTGATTTTTTGGTGCCTATTAGCACGTGCAAAGTTACATTTTTTTGCGGAAAAAACGAATACATATTCAAAATATTAGCGCATACGCATACCCGATGTTCTGCAAAAAATAAACGACTCTTATTTCGGTTGACTCAATTGCACCTTGGTCCAAATACCTGCAATGTTGGAATTTGCGCTTCTTGTAGGTTGCTGCATCCCAGCTCCTGTACTTGCCCCTTGTGTTAAAGGATTCTGTGTTTGATTATTTCTGGTGATACTATTATTAGAAGCATCATCAAATAAACCAGGATCATCTGCCGCATCTGGTGCAGGCTGATTTACTTTTATGCCAATACTAATAATTTCGTTGTACCGAATCTTGCCCGAATACAATTGCTCCAATGGAATTTTAAATTCACACAACATCGCTCCTATGTGATCAAAACTCATCGCTGTTTTTAAATCTTTAGAAGCCAAATTGCTTACTCGAATCCGTTCCTCAGGATCTTCTTCTATAAAACCAAGTAATTCAAACTCTTGGCAAATATTGGCATATGCTTCATCCAAGGCTCGATCATCTATTTTAAAACTCCCTTTGGACGCTTCAAATGAAATGGTCTCAATTTGTTTTTGGGTTAAAGCCAAAGGATAGCCAATTCCTATTTTTTCCTTGCGTTTGCCCAAAGTATCCAAATAGATCGACAAGCCTAAGCCCATAATTCTACGTTGAATTGTTTTGTCATTAATTCGAATACAGAGGTAAAAATTCTCTGCATCGTTCCCCGTGTTGTATTGAACCCCTGAATACTCTCTAGCTTCTTTTAAGGGGCGTTCCCATTCATCCAAATTTCCATCCACAACAATCGTGGAATCGGAAGGATACCATTTAGAAGAAACAATCGTCTTCGTTGAATTGCAAGAACTAATTCCAATCCATCCCAATAAGAACAGGCAA
>CALDEP010000476.1 GCA_937942475.1 uncultured Aureispira sp. | reverse complement strand
GTATAACGCTAAGTTATCTGAGTGGGAATTGCGTCGCTTGGCAGGAACGATTGCGAAGTAGTTTTCTTAAATTAATCTATTTACGATCCTCTTTTTTAGCCTCAAAATAGCAACCATTTCAAAAGTGGTTGCTGTTTTTTTTTATTACAATATACTAATTCTAATAAGTCTCTCAAATCAAACTGGTTTCGGAGCTAATGCTCCTAAAAAGGGCGTCGCCCTGTTACCATTTGTAAAAATAACCAGTAACCAAAAGTTAAAAGGAGCATCGCTCCGACACCTTTTAATCCTAATAAAAAAATATTCATTACGTCCGTCTCTACGTTTGTGGAGAGAGGTCATGAGAGCTGCGTAACATGAGTAATTAAATTGATAATTCTCGGCTTTTAGCCAACATCAAGGCGCCATAACTTTGGTACAACATGCACAAAATTTCAGCATAAACCACGACTTTTTGAGCGACAGCTTGCAAATAAAGGGCTTCATTAGAATGCCAAGCATTGGTTGCGTAGAACATAATGATGATTTGTACCGCCAAAACAATCGCAAACACGCCCATAGCAGCAGCATATCGCTTGGGATACTTCTTATCCACTAAAATAGCTATCGTATAAAAAAAAGTCATTGCCAGAAAAGCTAAAAAGCCAACTCGAACATACAAACGATGTCCCCAATAATCCACATTCCAAGGCACTTGCCCAATTCCAATATAACTGATGCCTGCCAAAACGCCAAAAACCATCGTTAGCAATGCTAGTATCTTAGAACTTGGTCGGGTAAACAATTGAGGCAAAGCTACAAAAAACACGATCAAACAAATCCCTCCAATCGTCAAGGTGGTTTTAAAAATCAAATGCGTCAACAAATTAGACCTTCGATCAAAGGTTACCGTGCGCCCCAAATCACTAAAGAAATTATACAAAAAAGAATAGTGCTCCAAATCAGGCTCGTGCAGCGTTCCTCCTGGATAAACCAACATTGCCAAAAGCGTTAATACAATAAATTGAAGCGCTCCGAATATGCCTAGTGCGTAACAGCGTTTTTGCCAAGTTGTTGTCATAAATGAAATCAATGGTTGAAGAATGAAAGACGTTTGAATCTACAAACACCAATCCAAACAAGGCGACCAAGAAATTGTTTAAGCTTGACAAAGACAGCTATGCATCTGACTTTAACCAACCTGTGATACTCATTCGAGGTTGGTGACTCAGCAAGACTTCATGTTCCAATTGATCGCTTTTAAAAAAGACACATTTCCCATTCAAAGGTGCTATATTTTGTGCTTTTCCAAAAGGATACACACACAACTCTCCCCCATCATTAGGCTGCCAATCTTCATTCAAATACATAATCATAGAATAAACCCTACTATTATTGCCTTTGAACTGATCCAAGTGTTTTTTATAAAAACTCCCTGTGTCATAAAAAGCATAATGAAATTCATAGCTTGTAATTCCTGTATAACAAGTCTCGTTTAGGTATTTTACAAAGGCGTCCATAAAGTCAAAAAAAGTATTCTCATGCACATCATGGTGCTTTCGATCCAGCCAATAAATCAAATCATTTCGAATCAATTTATTTTCTACAAAGCGTTCTTTTTGACCAATTCCTGCCGTTTTTAATTGCTTTTCTAGTAATAATTGCAATAAATTGCCTTGCAAGTCTTTGGATAAAACAGTGCCTAAAAAATTATCAGACAAACCTATTTGGTCTTTCAAAAAACTACTAATAATCACCTCAAATGATTCTTCCAATATCTACTTTTTTCACGCTATTGTCAACATAAAATTGATAGCTTTACAAAGTAGGATTTATCTTCGTATAAACCTATTGAAATTTTTAAATCGTTCAATAAAAATATTCTACGTCAGTTTTGCGCCATGCATCCATAAAGCAATCATTCTAAATACATGAAGCTTATACAAGACTTTCCTAAGTACGATTAATTATCAATTTTTTAATTTAATATATTGTTTAGGGGTCACCCCTTCATATTTTTTGAACAAGCGAATAAAATAATTAGCACTAGAAAAACCAACGGCATAAGCCGTTTCCTTAACAGATAATTTTTCTTCTAATAGTAATCTTTTACTAATTTTCAAGCGTTCATTAATAATTAATTGGTAGGGAGAAACCCCCAATTCAGTAACAAATGCACGATAAAAGGAAGACTTACTCATGGAAGAAATTTTCAATAAATCTTCTATTTGAATTTCGTTATGAATATTTTGCCGAATAAAGTTAATGATCGCTGCAAAAGGCGTATTGTTTGTATTCGTTTCTGCATTTTCTTTTAGAATACTAACGTTTTGCATTTTTAGCACACATAAAACCAATTCTTTGAGTAGTAATTTTATATGTATCTCTTTGAAGGGGTCATTGGAACTTGATAATCTTGTTATTTTTTCATGAATATTTACTAAGTCTTCATTATTATACATTAAAATAGGGCGATCCAAAATTCGCCAACTTTTAACAAATATATTATCACCTAAAACTTCATTAAACTCTTGGATTTTCTTTTTAATAAAAGAATTATCTATCGTCAAGGCAGTACATTGGGTTGGGTCTTCAAAACTAGCTTTAAGAAAATCAACATCCAACTTGGAATAAGAAGGTGAAATGATCGTGTTACCTGGCAGATATTCTCTATTTATCAAATCAGAAAAACGCACCTGCTTTCTTCCTCTAAGCATTGAAGTAATCGTAAACCCATTGAAACTAAGCGGAAAATTAATGACTTCTTTCCGCGTTTCATAAATATTCAGCTCACATACACCAAAGTTAAAACCATTCTTTTCCTCTACTAATTGAGTTATTTTAGAATGTGGGATTAAAGGGATTGGTGTTATTTTTTTCATATTGTGAAAATACTCAAAAAAAAATACCTTTACAAACAAGCTGGGAAGATAGTGCTATCATTTGCCAAGATTGTGAGGCTTTCCTATTTCTATACAAACTAACTTTGACTTAGAATTATAGAAGGAAGATAATTCATTAAAAAAATGGTTCTTTTGCAAACTTCTCACGCAGTAAATCGTGTGGAGTGTAAAACATAGGCTATCTTTTAACAGTTATGAATTGGGATATAAGTTTTAAGTAGAAAGTCGTAAGTCGTTTATTATCAGAAAAAAAAACATACGACTTTATACTTAAAACTTACGACCTATACTGTCTAATAGAAAAGTGGTTTAAATATTACCACACGAGTTGTCAAAGAACGAAAAAAATTTAAACTTCTTAAATAAAAAAAATGAATACGAACGAAACAGCAATTATTTTGATAGAGTTTCAGAATGATTTTACTTCAGAAGGAGGTATTTTTCATGAGGCAGTAAAAGAGGTTATAGAAGAAACTAACATGTTGGCAAATACCATCGCCCTAGTCAAAGAAGCTAGAGAGAAAGGCATTCAAGTAATTCAAATTCCAATCTCTTTTACAGAAAATTATAATGAACTTACCAATTCGCCTTATGGTATTTTAAAAGGGATTGTAGACAATAATGCCTTTCAAAAAGGAACATGGGGCATTGAGTTTGTTGAGGGCTTGACTCCCCAAAAAGGAGAAATCGTTATAGAAGGTAAACGTGGTCTTTGTGGTTTCCACAGTACTAATTTAGATTTTATACTTAGAAGTAAAGGTATTAAAAACATTGCTATAGGAGGTTTCTTAACAAACTGTTGTGTAGAATCTACCATGAGAACGGCTTATGAAAACGGATATAATGTAGTTACATTGACCGATTGTTGTGCTGGTTTGAGTAGTGAAGAGCATCACAATGCCATCGAAAAAGATTTCCCAATGTTTAGCCAACCTATGACTAGTCATGGGTTTATGGATGTTGCAAACGGAAAAGAGGACTTGATTTTAAAAGGAAAAGGGTACGAATAATAAACACGTTCCAAATGATTTTTTTATAAGGGGAGGAATTAAAACGCCTCTCCTTTCTTTACTACAAGCAAGCACAATAATTACTTATAAGTGATTCTTTATGCTATTAAAAATAGCAGCTCAATTAATGTAAAATGACAAACTCAGCAATAAACGAATTGAAGTTAGAGGAACTCTCTCAAAATTTAGAGGGAGCGTTTTACTTTAGTGATATGATGAAAGTCATCTATGCAACAGATGCCTCCGTCTACAGAGAAATGCCACTTGCAGTAGCCATTCCCAAAAACACATTAGACTTAAAAAAACTCATCCAGTTTGCTAGAGAAAATCAAACCTCCTTAATTCCTCGTGCTGCAGGAACTTCTTTGGCGGGGCAAGTTGTTGGAAATGGAATAATAGTCGATATTTCTAAAAATTTCAATCAAATTTTAGAGTTCAATCAACAAGAGAAATGGGTAAAAGTACAGCCTGGTGTTGTTCGTGACGAGCTTAATTTATTTCTAGAACCTTATGGTTTGTTTTTTAGCCCGATTACTTCAACAGCTAATCGAGCAATGATAGGCGGTATGGTGGGCAATAATTCCTCAGGCACTACTTCTATTGTTTATGGTTCTACAAGAGACCACGTCTTAGCACTTAAAGCAATTTTATCAGATGGCTCTGAAGTTACTTTTGAGCAGTTAGACAAATCAACTTTTGACAAAAAAACAAACTTAAAAACACTAGAAGGTTCTATATACAAACACATACATTCAGAACTAAGCAATCCTACCAATCAAGCTAATATTAGAGCGCATTTTCCAAAACAAAGCATTCATCGAAGAAACACAGGTTATGCAATAGATTACTTGTTAGAAACAGAACTTTTTTCGCAACAAAAAACAGCGTTTAATTTCTGTAAATTACTTTGTGGCTCGGAAGGGACACTTGCTTTCACAACTGAAATAAAATTACATCTTGATGCCTTACAAGAGCCTTTTGATATAATTGTTGCCGTGCACTTTTCTGATATTTATGAAAGCCTTCGCGCTACTCAATTAGCGATGCAACACCATCCCACTCAATGTGAGTTGATCGATAAAATAATCCTTGATTGTACGAAAGAAAATATCAAACAAAGTAAAAATCGTTGGTTTATAGAAGGAGATCCAGAAGGATTATTGATGATTGAATTTAGAGCAAATACGCTTGCTGAAGCAATGGAAAAAGCAAACAGAATGATTGCTGATTTGAAAGCACAACAGATGGGCTATGCCTTTCCTATTATTCCTCCCCAAAAAACAAAACAGGTTAGGGAATTGAGAAAAGCTGGTTTAGGCCTACTGGCAAATATTCCTGGAGATAAAAAAGCAGTAGCTTGTATTGAAGATACTGCTGTAGACTTAGATGACTTAGCAGACTACATAGAAGAGGTCGGGAATATGATGAAACGTTTTGACCAAAAGCAAGTTATATATGCTCATGCGGGTGCTGGAGAATTACATTTACGACCTATTTTAGATTTAAAAAAATCAGAGGACGTAGAAGCTTTTTACCAAATAAGTAAAGCTTCTGCAGAATTAGTTAAAAAATACGAGGGTTCTTTAAGTGGGGAGCATGGAGATGGACGATTGCGAGGAACGTTCATCCCAATGATGGTTGGGCCTGAAAATTATGCCTTATTTAAAAGAATAAAATCAGTATGGGATCCTAATCATCTTTTTAATCCAAATAAGATTGTAGATACTCCTGCAATGAATACATCGCTCCGTTATGAACCTGATATGACAACTAAGGAGATTAAAACCGTTTTCAACTTCTCTGACAAGGGGGGAATACTAAGAGCAGCCGAAAAATGTAATGGCTCAGGAGATTGCCGAAAACTCCCCTTATCTGGAGGCACAATGTGTCCGAGTTACCAAGCTACTCGTAATGAAAAAGACACGACTAGAGCTCGTGCAAATACACTTAGAGAATTTTTAACGCAGAGCGACCAAGAAAACCCCTTTGATCACAAAGAAATTAAAGCAGTAATGGACTTGTGTTTATCTTGCAAAGGATGCAGCTCCGAATGTCCTTCTAATGTTGACATGTCAACCTTAAAAGCAGAGTTTTTGCATCAATACTATCAAACCAATGGCATCCCATTAAGGGCTAAGGCTTTTGCTTATATTAACGAGTTTAACAAACTTGGAGGAATCTTACCTAGCGTTTATAATTTCTTCTTAACCAATCCATTATTTGCCACCATCGCCAAGACCATTCTAGGAGTAGCACAAGAAAGGTCCCTTCCAACTATCCACCAATACAGCTTACGGAAATGGTATCAAAACAATTATAAATTTAAAGGAGCTAAAAACGGAACAGTTGTTCTTTTTTGTGATGAATTTACCAATTGGAACGATACCGAAATAGGCATAAAAAGCATTCAGTTATTACAAGCTCTAAAATATGATGTTAAATTAATAGAACATCCTGAAAGTGGACGAGCAGCCCTTTCTAAAGGCTTGTTAATGAGAGCAAAAAAAATGGCTAATAAAAATACTATTATTTTCAAAGACATCATTAATGAGGAAACCTCTTTATTGGGTATAGAACCTTCGGCTATTTTAAGTTTTAGGGATGAATACCCCAAATTAGTCGATGATACGCTTATTGAACACGCCAAGAAAATTAGTAAACATACGTTCATGATTGAGGAATTTTTAGCCCGAGAAGCTAAAAGAGGAAAAATTACTTCGGACGATTTTTCAAAGGAGAACAAACAAATTTTATTGCACGGACACTGTCATCAAAAATCATTAGGTGACATTGAAGATTCTATCTGGGTTTTATCTTTACCTAACAATCATCATGTTTCCTTAATCCCCTCTGGTTGTTGTGGAATGGCAGGTTCATTTGGCTATGAAAAAGAACACTTTACGCTTAGTCAGCAAATAGGGAATTTGGTTTTATTTCCAACCATTGAAAATGCTTCTGATGAAACAATCATAGTGGCTTCAGGGACAAGTTGCAGGCATCAAATTGCAGATTTCACCAACAGGAAAGCCTTACATCTTGTTGAAGTATTATGGTCGGCTCTTGAAAAAAAAGTTGGTTAGATATTCAATTTTAAAAGCAAAATGCCCCAGCCAAATGTTTCCATTCAACTAGGGCATTTATTTATAAGGAATGGTCATCTTATTCTGTTACGGCTCCTTATCAAGTCAATTTTGCGCCATGCATCCACAAAGCAACCCTTCGAAAAACATCCAATTTAGACAATACTTTCACAACGTCAGCAGGAAATATATAAATTTTGGCTCGGATATTTTTGAGAGATTCTTTTTGTAATACCTCCATTTTAGGCATCCATTTTTTGATGCTTGGCTTTTGATTTAAAACCCTGATAATCGCTTGCTCAAACAAGGCTTGTTCTTTCGTATTATCAATAGATAAAAAGGCCATTGCCTCTTTTTTTAACACAAAATCATACTTCCAAACGACTGCCAAAGAATCAACAACAAGCACTAATTCATCCTTCCACAACAGCAATAAACTATCTTCATAGGCAGAAAGAAACTCGTCGGCAGTTAGGGCCAAATATTTTAAATTCTCTTGTCGGTCCTCCAGTTCTTGTTCCATTTCTCTTTCATAATGGGGATCATAA
Source organism: uncultured Aureispira sp. (assembly GCA_937942475.1). Lineage (GTDB taxonomy): Bacteria > Bacteroidota > Bacteroidia > Chitinophagales > Saprospiraceae > Aureispira. Next base: position 5,978 of record CALDEP010000476.1, on the reverse strand, counting down.
CCCGCACAAGAAATCCGTAGGTACTTAGCCACCAACTCTTCATATCGAAGTCGATGTTTTTCCATTTCAACTTCCAGAATAGAATCCTTTACAAAGGTATTCAACGCTTGTACCTCTTCCTCCAACAAAAGATACCAGTCAGATTGAACTAAGATGCTATCCGATTCTAAGAACGCAATTCGAGGCATTTGTCCAAAGGAAAAAACAGGAAACAATAAAAAGAGTAAGTAATTTATTTTCATAGTTTTGAACACATACTGTATTGATTTCAAACGTAAAATGCCCCAGCCAAATGTTTCCATTCAACTAGGGCATTCATTTATAATTTTCATCCAATTACCATTTTGCTAATTCGTAGCAATATTCATAATCAGAAGTGGATTCTTCTACTCTCAATCGACGATTGATAATCGTATTCTCGACATTCCAAACATACTGTATTAAGTCGCCAGCATAGTCCACCAAGGCAATTGTAATAATATATTCTGTAATATTATCCCCTTCCGAGTCAACCGTATTGACAGAACGAACATCCCAAACACCCGTCAATTCATCTCCATTGGCTTCGGTATAATAGGCCGTTTTATCCTCCTCAAAGGTAATTAAATCACCATCATAATGAGAAAAAATAGATTTGTGCCCAGAGAAAGCATGATAAGCCCGTTGGCTGGCACTGGTAAATTCCCAAGTGCCTTCTATGCGCATTTCCAATAAATCAAAGGTATCTTTTTGACAATTAGAAAAGACGCAAACAACAAATGTTAGTAGTAATAGTAATTTCAGCATAGAGTACATTTTAAAGCACGTTTTTTGAGGAACGTGGCGTGAGTGAAACGGTGTTCTTGGTGGTTAGTGTGTATCTTATTAATAACCAAAATCATACCCTTCCTCTATTCACTAAAACTTTAACTATATCTCTATTCAAATATTAACACTTACTCTATATCTAGCCTACAAAATGTGCGAATAATCTTGCCAATAACGTGTTCTAGGTACATCTGCCTCACAACTTACCTCTTCATTAGAAACTGGATCTCTAAATTGTATTTTCCAGGCGTGCAAACAAACTGCTAAGGGTAAATATTTTTTTGTAGAACCGTACTTTTCGTCTCCAATAACAGGACAACCAATAAAGCCAAACTGTGCTCTAATTTGATGAAAACGACCTGTTTTTAAGTCAATTTTCACTAAATGCCCATTGGCACTCGATTTCAAAAGCTCATAAGACAAGGTACATTCGACACTTCCCTTTTTATTTTCTTTAAAAATATCTGCTCGTTTTCCCTTTTGGTTCTTCACCAAATAATGGCGCAAAGTCCCTGCCTTGTTTGGCGGTGGATTTTCAAGAACAGCTAAATAAGTCTTCTTAATTTTTCGACCACTCAATTGATCGTTCAATTTTTTGAGCATGTTCTTCTTCTTCGCAAAAACCATCGTGCCACTAGTCACTCGATCCAAACGATGCACAATGCCCACAAAAGCAGCATTTTTTGCTTTGACAGGCAATTTAAAGCCTTTCTTCTGTGCCGACACTTGATTTTTATCTAAACTGTAAGGCGTACGAATACCTTTTGTCAAATACTCTTCCACCAAAGATTCTACTGTAGTAACCTCGAAAGGATTGCGCTCTGTAATTAATCCTGCTCTTTTATTGATGACAATAAAGGTAGGCGTTTCTTGAATAATTTTAAGCTTTTGAAACATAGTTGAAAGAGGTATTTTTTTTGGTAAAAACAAAAAGAATTGATAATCTGCAAAGATATTCTTTTTTGAGGATTATAAACCCATCTGAGATGATTTTACACACATTTTTATCTTTCAACAAAAAATACCTTCTAAATAAGCTTCATTCTTTGGCAAAAAGACTAAAACCCTACAATCTCAATTTCAACCCTCCTATTCAAATGTGCACCAGGACTCGCCATCGCATGCAACATCTTTCTACATCCATAACCAATAGAAGATAAACGACTAGCCTCAATTCCATTTTCAATCAAAAAGTTATACACGGTTCCTGCCCTTCCATTTGACAAACTCTGAGAATAGGCCTCTCCTTGACTACAACCATTGGTATGTCCTTCTATACTGATTTTTAATTTTTTATTGCGCTTCATTGTTTTATACAAAGCTTTCATACTCAACAGAGAGGCTGGCATTGGCTTAGGCGAATTACCATAAAACAAGATATTACTAACCACAAAACGAGCCCCTTTTTTCAATTTTCGTATGGGGGTTTTTAATTCAATATCTCTCATTTTAGTAACAATCTTAAAAGCTGTTACAACGGTATCGTAAAAAAAGTAACCTTCTTTTAAAACCTCTAAATGAAGTGGGTCATTCAGTTGCGTTTTTGGCAAGTCAAAAACCAATTTATACGCCCCTGTAACAGAATCAGAAGTAGCTTCAGCCACAACAGCTCCCGTTTTGGTATTTGTTAACGTGATACTAGATTCAAGGTTTCCTTCTCCTGCTATATTCACTACTTTCCCTGCTAAACTGATGCTCACTCCATAATCAAAATGCAACAAATGCCCTTCCCCATTATCATAGACATTATTCACCAGCAATACATACTTCTCTTTCGAGCTCACTTCTACCGATTGACTGTAAGCAGGGTTTATTCCTGCGGGAACTAAAGCGTCTTCGCTTTTATTTTTCAAACCTGTCTTGCTAAAAATTTCTGGTTTGTTCCTAGAAAAATTCGTTCGAATAGGCAAGATTTTTTTACTTTGTACATCGGCACAAAAATTTTCATCGGTATATTTATACAAGACAAAATCGTAATCGTTCAAACTATCTAAAGGCTCTAACTCAAAGGTTAGTTTTCCTTTTGTTTTGGTTGTAAATTCATACCAAACAGTATTGTTCTCCCGCTCCATAAAATGCACATCTCCCTTTTCATTCTGGCTAAACTCTAAAGCTTCGCCATGCCCTTTTGGGCTTGTCGTTGGACCAACTGTTTTGCGAGTTTCAATGCTTAATCGAGTTTCACAATCCGCATGTCCGTTGACATTTAGGGTATCGGTATTACTTTGGGCATTAAGGACGCTGCCAAATAATAACAGTAGGGCTCCGAATAATAGTTCTTGATATTTTTTCATTGTATTGAGGTTGGTACTTGTTGGTATTTTTACTTTATTAACTGAAATCCAAGTAAAAAGATACAACTATGAAACATAAAATAGACCTTTTGCTGAAAATATTATTGCTTTGGTTTGTTCTCCACAGTTTACTTATTACTATAGATGGTTTGAGAGACGAAGTTGTCCCTTGCGACGTAGTGGTCATTTTAGGGAATCAAGTGCATAAAAATGGGCAACTTTCCGAACGCTTAAAAGCTAGAGTAGATAAGGGTTTGGAGTGGTATCAAAAGGGCTTGTGTCAACAAATTTTAGTGAGTGGTGGATTAGGCAAAGAAGGACATTATGAAGGAGATGCAATGGCGGCTTATTTAAGACAACAAGGTGTCCCTTCGGCTGTTATTCTTATTGATAATAAGGGAAATAACACCCATGCAACGGCTCTAAATGCCAAAGCACTTTTCTCCAATCAAGCGGCTATCACCATTATCAGCCAATATTATCACATCAGTCGAACTCGATTGGCCTTTCAAAACCTTGGTTTTACAAGTATATATGGGGTTCATGCTGATTATTTTGAATTGCGAGATTTCTACTCTATCTTTCGAGAATTCTTTGGCTACTATAAGTATTGGTGGTTTTAATTTTTTCTAGTTTCTGATCCTTCTAGGTACAGGACAACAGTTGTAATAAAAGAGAATATTGGTTCTATTTAACCATCTTTAGATCTTAGATCCTTGCACTTTTTGTCCTCTACATAACTGATCCTTATAAAAACAAAAATTCATGAAATTTAAGTGTATCATTTTTGATTGTGATGGCGTATTGGTAGACAGTGAAGCGACTTCTATTGGTGTAATCGTTGATTTGGCGGCAGAAATGGGTCATTCTATGAATTTGCAAGCAGCCATTGCCGAATTTTCTGGGCATTCTTTGCAATATTGTTTTGAGTATATAGAAGAAGCTAGTGGTCAGAAATTTCCGTCGAATATTGCCAACATTTATCGGGAACGCAGCTTTGAGGCTTTTGAAAAAACCTTGAAACCAATTCCTGGCATTCACCAAGTATTGGAACGCTTGACGCTTCCTCGTTGTGTTGCATCTAATGCGCCTCAAGAGAAAATTCGATTTAATCTAGATTTGTTAGAACTCAGGTCTTTCTTTGGCGATTATATCTTTAGTGCTTACGACATCCAAAAATGGAAACCTGAGCCTGATTTATTCTTATTGGCTGCTCAAGAAATGGGTTTTGAACCCAAGGATTGTTTGGTGGTTGAAGATAGTTTGGCGGGGGTTTTAGCGGCAAAAGCTGGTGGTTTTGAAGTCATGGGTTATGCTTCTGCTCGAACAGCAGAGCAATTGGAGAAAGCTGGGGCAACGGTGTTTTATGATATGAATTTATTAGACGATTTTTTGGTATAATAATCAATGAAGTATTACTAGTATGAAAATAGGATTTGATGCCAAACGGCTTTTTTGTAATTTCACAGGTTTGGGCAATTATAGCCGAACCTTGGTCGCTAATTTGGCAAAATTCTACCCAAATCATGGCTATCATTTATACAGTCCAAGATTAAAAAAACAAAAAAAGACAGCTTCTTTTTTCAAGGCACCTTATCAAGCTTTTGCGCCTAAAACTGCGTTCAAAAGTTTATGGCGTAGCTTTTCTATTCCCAAACAATTGCAGCAAGATGGCATTCAATTATATCATGGTCTTAGTCATGAATTACCTGTTGGCATTCAAAAAAGTAAGCTCAAAAGTATTGTCACCATCCACGATTTAATTTTTAAGGTTTATCCTCAAACCTACTCCCTTTTTGATCGTCAAATCTATGATTGGAAATTTCGATACAGTTGTCAAAAAGCGGATCGAATTATCGCTATCAGTGCCCATACCAAGCAAGATATTGTGCGTTATTATAACATAGATCCTGAAAAAATTGAGGTTATTTACCAAGCTTGCCAGAGTTTGTATTATACCTTGAACGACAAGGCAGCGGTAGAAGTGCTCTTGCAAAAATACCAACTGCCTGAACGCTATATTTTATCGGTTGGAACACTTCAAGAACGCAAGAATTTAAAGTTATTAATCAAAGCCTATCAGCACCTTCCCAAAACACAGCAATTGCCTATTGTTATTGTTGGCAATGGTGGGGCTTACAAAGAGGAAGTCAAAGAACTTATTCAAAAAATGAACTTAAAAGAGCTTGTTTTTTGGATCACAGATTTAGAATCAGATCAAAGCTTACAAGCCTTGTATCAAAAGGCAAGTCTTTTGGTTTATCCTTCTTTTTACGAAGGCTTTGGTTTGCCTGTTGTAGAAGCTTTATTGAGCAAAACACCTGTGATTACCGCCAATACTTCTGCGCTAAAAGAAGCGGGTGGTCCACATAGTTGGTATGTTGCACCAACGGATGACAAAGCATTGGCTAAAGCCATTCAAGAGGTGCTTGAAAACCCTAAATTAACTCAAAGTAGGTGCGAAAAAAGCTATGAATATGCGCAGAAAACCTTTCATCCAAAAAAACTCAGCAAACAATTGATGGATTGTTATCAACAAACAATTTCATCTGAATAAGTGTTTTTTTGCTTCATTTTCGCTAAGACATTACTTCGTGAAGAAATTATATCAGTTTGATTATCAGCAGGATAGCTTTAAAACTCTAAAAGCATTAAATTACTGATAATCAAACTTATATAAAATGTTTTTTATGTTTTTTGGTAAAAAAACTAAAAATCCCACGAAGTATTACTATGTATATAGTAGGCAATACACTATCTGTTCTTAAAGGATTCAACAATCCATTTTATTCAAAAAACTAGAATAGGTCTATGTTTAGGTAAAAGACCAACAGAACAATTGTCCAAATGCGACAGCTGGTATGCATGTATAGCTAT
>CALDEP010000475.1 GCA_937942475.1 uncultured Aureispira sp. | reverse complement strand
ACCGCTGTGCAACATTGGAAATCCAGCATGCCAGTTTTTTGAGATTTGAATAGGAATTCCTAAAGGATCTCCACTCCTATTCCGTAACATGGAAGAAAAACCAGTCACATTAATAGAAGGCACTTGTCTAAAACACATCCGTATTCTTTGATCACTATTGCTTGTGTTTTCAATATCTAATTGGATATTTTGTAGCAAATCCGCCGTCGAACAGTTGTATTGCCCCATCGTATACCGAGGGACATCTATGTAATAAAGTCCTTCATCTTGCGAAAAAGAAACTGTTGCATTTACATTACTATTTGGAAGCGTTTGATATGGAGTGATGTTAAAATTATTTCCATCGTCAAAAGCAGTCACAAAATTCGTTGAAAGGGCTTCCTTTACAGGATAAAAAATAAGGCTTACCTCATATAAAGAGCCCGCCACTAAATCTTGCATCGTAGACCTCGTCGTAATCACTCCAGCACTGACCAGCGTAGAGTCTGAAGTAAGCCCTCCTTTTACAGCAAAACCTCGATCTAACAGATCCGAAAAACCATAAATTTGCCCTGCACTATGAATCGTACTATATAAGTTGGGCATATCAATTTCCAACTCTAATTGTCCGTTCAAAATCGTTACTCGTGGTCGAATATACAAGGTCATTTTAATTCGATTGTGCCAACTCGTAAACTCTATCCCACTATAAGAACCATACAAAGAAGGACTGTTCGTAAAGTTTAAACTATCTATAACTCGCTTGGTAAACCAAGTTCCAAATTCAGCAATTTGTGTAATCTTAATGCCTTGATTCGTTGGCGAAGCGGCTTTTTCGTGTAAAACAGCATTGTTTTGCAAAATACGATATTGAATGTCGCCTGTATTTGGAACAGGAAACAAATCGGCATCAGACCTTCCTAGTGCTTCTTCAGCGCTTAGTGTGTCTAGGTTTACCTCAAAATTACTTATCGTTAGGTTCGAATAATTGACTTTTAAGTTATAATCGCTCGCTTGAACAGTAAACTCTCTTGCAGAAACACTTGACGTTTTGAAATTACTGTTCCAAAAAGTATAGTTATACTTATTTGCCAGATTTTGATACGTTTGTTCATAGACCTGCGCTTCTGTAATAGAACTTAGAAGTATGCAGATTAGAAAAGGAAGAAGGAGGTGTTTTAAACTTGTGTGCGCTTGCATTCTTATCCGTTTTATTGTATTTTTAACATATTACTTTTAGTACAAAATACAATAATTTACTAACCATACAAATAAACAATACTTGATATATATTTATAACAAAAGATAACCTCTATCAATACGTCACAAAAGAGCGTAAACTTAAGTCGCTAGAATTAGCCTAAAATAAAAAAGCATGGTATCAAACACCTAAAACGTGTCTGATACCATGCTCCAAATAAAAAAGGAAATAACTGAAGGTCTAACTTTCTATATTAACCAAGAAAGGTTCAGCCGTTTCTAAGGCACCACAATCTTTAATCACAACATCCTTATTAGGAACATCCCTTCTATCCGTCTCTTGCTGCTCTATTTTATCCAGCACATCGTGTCCTTCTAGTACTTTACCAAATACCGTATGGCGTCCATCCAAAAAAGAGGTTTGTATAAAAGTAATAAAGAACTGAGAACTGTTGGTATTTGGTCCAGCATTGGCCATAGATAACCAACCTCGTCCATGGTGTCCTATAGTGAAGTTTTCATCAGGAAAATTGTCTCCATAAATAGATTTACCACCTGTTCCATTACCATTAGTAATATCGCCTCCTTGGCACATAAAATCATTAATCACTCGATGAAATTTTGAATCTTTATACCCAAACCCATTCGAATGGGTGCAAAGTTCATAAAAATTTTGAGCGGTTTTTGGAGTCGTGTCTCCAAATAAACCAATGGTAATTCTACCACTTGGTTTTCCATCAATTTCAATATCTAAATATACTTGTTTGGTAACTAGCGTTTCGTTGCTCATTTTTATTCTTTAGTTTATTTCTTTTTTCAAAAGCCCAAAAGTACACTATTTTGAGACGGCAAAAAAAAACAGGGCACAAAATTTAACTTTATTTTCATTTTTTGTTTTTTTGGCAAGCTTCTTGAATATAAGATAAACAAGTGGCTTATTAGAAACCACAATTTTTTTTATGATGCATTTGGATACAATAGAGTTTGTTCCTTTTAGGATAACAACTCTTGGCTTTTAACTAAGGTGTATGATCCAGCACAACTATACTCACGAACGAAGTGAGCTAAAATTTATTATTATGAGTAAGAATACTGGAACTGTAAAGTTCTTTAATGACGAAAAAGGCTACGGCTTTATCAAAGATGACAACGAAAACACAGATTACTTTGTACACGCAAACAATCTTGTTGACGATATTCGCGAAAACGACAAAGTTAGTTACAGCCTTGAAGAAGGTCGAAAAGGTCTAGTGGCCGTCGATGTCGAATTAGTGGATTAAGTTCTACAAGTTTATAATATATAAGCTTAAATTTAAAGCCCTGTTAATCGTATGATTGACAGGGCTTTTTTTTGTTTTATAAGCTACTATCAAGTAATAAATTGATCCCAGAGCGACTAACCCAAACGATGAGACGATTCTTATCAATGCTCTTATTATTATAATAATTGTTTTTTTTCAGTTGCAAGGAGCATACAAGAATACGTCTAGGGGAAAACCCCTAGTTATTAAAAACTAGGGAATTCCCTAAATTAAGAAATAAAAAATCAGGCTACATTTGTGATACAATAAAAGACAAACATTCGATTTAGTAGCTACTGTTTTTTATTTATTTATAAAGGTGGTCTCCGAAAAACCTAGAAAATATAGAGTAGGAAATAATTAGCTAAAAAATAAAAAATGTCAAATTTAGAAAGATTAGATACCAAAGACACAGAAGATACTTCTGTTAATAGCATACCTACCTTAAGTTTAGCCCCAGGAGCTAAGTCAAAAATGACTGGAACTTCAGGTAAGGAATTTATACTCGTAGAAGTAAATCCTAATAAAACACTAGCCAATAGCCAATTCAAAAATGGTTCTAAGGCAACTTGGGAATCAAGTTTACTGAAAGCGTCAAGCTCAATATATAAAACATTCAAAATGAACAAAGGTGGATATATTAGCGTTTGGAATTCAAGCAAATCAACAACTAATTACCCCCAAATTAAATTTATATTAATAGAAATGGAAGATTAATTTTTCATCATTTGATACAAATCATTGGGGTAGTTATTATTCTGAATAAAGAAGAAAATAAAATTATAACCCATATCAATATGCCCCCTATTTACTTCATTGAATAGGTTTGAAGAGGAATATAGCAGTTGCTTGTCACAGTATTCCTCTTTTTTTTATAATAAGAAATCTATACATAGATACGTTAATAAATACTCATTTCACCTCCACAAAGAAGAGATCACCTTGCTTTATCTGATCTCTAATCTGATTTAGCTTCTTTTTCGATAAGTTAAAACCAGCTAAAAAAGGCTCCTGTTATCCATGAAATTGATTTAGTCATAGAGCCATCTAATAAAAAACAACAGATTTAAACTTTGCTAATTGTAACCTTTTATTGTCCTAGTTTTTTACAAAAATCACATCAAGATAATAAGGTAATATGGAATCCATTTTCGAATGTAAAGGCATAAACTATCCTATTTAAGGAGAATACGTTTTTTAGCCTTAGACTAATCGCAGCAGCAACTATTTTCATTCAAAAAATAGCCTATTATGAGACTCGTTATCTATTTATTTTTTTCATTCATGTTGCTTCAATATTCACAAGCACAAAACGCAAATAACCTTAGTTACAGTCAAATTGACTCCTTACTTGAAGTATACGAAAATCAAAGTATACAAGGCGTTGACAAAGGAATTAGCCTCGCCTTGGAGGCAAGCCAAATATCGGGAAAGCAAGATTCTATTTCGGCCATATATCTAGGCAGGGCAGCCCTTTTTTATGGGCTAAAAGGAAATAAAGAAAAAACGATTCAAGGCTATCAAAAAACGCTTGAAGCCTTTGCAAAAGCAACGGGAGTTCATTCTTCTAGCTATACCCTTACTTTAAATGGTTTTGGGACATTCTACCAAAAAATAGGCAACTTTGATCAAGCACGTCTTCTTTTCACCCAAGCGATGAATATTCAAGAAAAAACGATTGGAAAAATGAACCATGAATTTGCTCTTTCCTTGACTAACCTTGCCGATCTCTATCAAGAAACAGGAAATTATGACAAAGCACTCCCGCTTCTAATCCAAGTAAATAATATTCTAGAAAAAGTACTTGGCAAACTCCACTCTGATTTTGCTGTTTCTCTAAACAATCTTGCCACCTTACACAAACGTATGGGAAATTTTGACAAGGCACTACCTCTTTTAATCCAAACAAATAATATTCTAGAAAAAACGATTGGCAAAATGCACTATCTTTTTGCCTTTTCTCTGAATAACCTTGCTGTATTGCACAAAAACATGGGCAATTATGACAAAGCACTCCTCCTTTTAGTTCAATCAAATAATATTCTAAAAAACACCTTCGGTAAATTCCACCCTGCCTTTGCCTCTTCGTTGAATGGTCTTGCCACATTGCACAAAAATATGGGAAACTTTGACCAAGCACTCCTACTCCACACCCAGGCGCTAAATATTAGAGCAAAAACGCTCGGAAAACAACATCCTTCCTTTGCCGCTTCTTTGAATAATCTCGCCACCTTACACAACAGTATGGGAAACGTTGACCAAGCACGCTCACTCCACATCCAAGCGTTAAATATTAGAGCAAAAACGTTCGGAAAACAACACCCTTCCTTCACGGCCTCTTTAAATAACCTCGCCATATTACATCAAACCATCGGAAACTTTGACCAAGCTTGGATCTATGCTTTACAGGCCATAAAATCTTGTTCTAAGATTACACTTAGCATGACCATTAGTCCTCTATGGATCGACAGCCTTTTAAACGCTTCTTTCGCTTCTAATCTACATTTAGAAAATACGATTACAACTCTAAATACTATTTTTAATCTTTTACAAGAAGATACGACCGTCTATGACGCTCCTTATAAACAAATTATCTTAACAGATTTAGCAACTGCTCTTTTGGCAAAACTTCGTAATAATCTTTCCAATGACAAAGATAAACTAAGACTCCTAGCTCAAAGTAGTCTATGGCTCCAAAGAAGCTTAAAATGCTTACACACACGAGAACACAATAGCAAAGCATTTGCACTCGCTGACCAAAATAAATCAGTTTTATTACATCAGGCTTCCAAATCAGAAAAAGCTTATCGACTAGGGCATTTACCCAACGCCCTCATCTTAACCGATAAAAAACTACTCAAAAAACAAAGTCAACTCCAAGCTAGATTGATAGAAAAACGATCGGAGGGAGAAAAAGACAGTCTTATTAATGAATTAAATCATGTGAACCAAGACATTGATGACTTTCTGCAAATGATTAAATCTGACTATCCCAAATATTATAAACTAAAATACCTACAGGTAGATACAAAAGTAGCCAATATTCAAAAATTATTGGACGACAAGACTGCTTTATTAGAGTATGTTATTAGTGACTCTATAGTCCATATTTTTTTTGTTTATAATAAACAAGTATCCTGGAAGAAAATACCTATTTCTAAGGATAAATTAACTCAACGAATTCAAAATTTCCATCGAGTACTTAGTAATTATAAAATAATTGCTGAAAACAATTGTTTATCCTACAAAATATATACAGAACAGGCGCATTGGTTTTATCAAAAACTCATCGCTCCTGTTCTAGCGAACAAAAAAAATATTAAAAATCTAATTCTAATTACTGATGGGGAACTAGGACATTTACCTTTTGAGACATTTTTGGTAGAACAAGCACCACAAGAAGTTACCAATTATAATCAACTACATTACCTTGTAACAGATTACAATATATCTTACAACTACTCTGCTAGTTTGTGGAAAGAAAATATGGAAGCGCCTGCTCCCAAAAACAATGGTCAAATTTTAGGTGTGGCGGCTAACTATGACATTCAACTCGATTCTTCTATGATGGAGATTAGACTCCCTACCGATCAATGGTTGCGTGAAATATTAGAGCCACTTCCTAATGCTCGCAAAGAAGTAGAAGCATTACAAGAAAAATATCAAGGTTTTTTTGCTTTTGACCTCCTTGCCTCTGAAAAAATGGTCAAGCAAAAAGCTGGTGATTTTGCCATTCTACATTTTGCTACTCATGGTATTTTAGACACTAAAAGACCTATCCTTTCTTCTTTAGCTTTTACGGAAGATAATGATAGTATAGAATCCAACTTTTGGCAAGCACATGAAATATCTAAGATGCAACTCAATGCCAACCTTGTTGTACTTTCTGCTTGTGAAACAGGCTTTGGTAAGTTTGAAAAAGGAAATGGAATTGCTTCGCTCGCTCGTTCTTTTATGTATGCAGGGGCTCCCTCTTTGATTGTATCGCTTTGGCAAGTCAATGACTATGCAACTTCCGAAATTATGAAAAATTTCTATGAAAATCTTGCTAATGGAATGAAGGTAGACCAAGCATTGCGTCAAGCTAAATTACAATATATGAAAACAGCTGTAGGTATTATGGCACATCCTGCTTTTTGGTCTCCTTTCATTCAAATTGGGAAAACTCAGCCTATCTCTATCAAAACTAAAGGTGGAGGGCTTATGCTTTGGATAATTGGTGGGGCTATTTTTCTTTTGATCTTTGTTGGTGGATTTGCTATAAGTAGAAGAAATAGAGAAACTACATAGAACAAATACGCTAAGACATAGCAATCGAGTAGAAGGAAAAGTTAATCGAAATAATTAACTTTTCCAACCTCTCACACCACCGTATGTACTTACCTGTACAGCGGTTTCTTTATATTGGTTTACGATGTAACATTTTGTAGTTTTGAGTTAGGCTATAAAAATCTTGCTTTTCAAACCTCTTGTTGGTCACTCGTTTGATTTCGTTCCCTTTCATCTATAGAAAGACACTCAGGGTTTGCCTTTCCGCTCTTTTCATACCATACAGGTATGTCCGTATCAAATAAGACATTGCTGTGAGTACATTCTCCCTGTCTTACAGGTTTCATCTGTCTCTACAATTGTTTCCTCCCCTTTTTTATTCGCTTTTACTATTCTAAAAAAAAACTCCTCAATTTTAAGGATTCAACCCTTCGCTCCATTTCCATTACAGAAACTTCTTCACTACTATGACCTACACCACGTTCATGGGGATCCATAATCCGCTGCCTTCTGTATAAAAGCTTTGCTACGCCTTCGACTCTCTTATACAGACCTCCTACGGTAAACTCATATCTCTTTCATTATAACTGACATAATTTACTACCTCTGTTTACGTCCAATTATTGGGCTTTGCAATTTATTCCTCTCCTAGTTGAACAAATACTTGATAAGGAATTAATCAGAGATATAAAATAAACTTCCACCTTAACGCAACAATGTTGCATTAATTCAAAAACTTATTTTACTTTTGCAACAGTGTTGCGTTAGTAACTATTTGAATTACGTCCAAAACGACTACCATTATTTCTAAAAAAGGCTTAACCATATGACAACTAATTCCAAAATCAATTCTTTTAAAAATGTATCCATAGGAAAGAATATTAATGTCCTCCATAATATTCATCTCGATAAGATCAATATTTCAATCTACCAAAGAACCATTCAACACCTTGAAGAAGAGATAATCTATTTCCTAAATCAAGGGATTCAGTTAAAAGCACAAGGAACCTCAGAGAACATCATGGAGACCTTTAAAGAGGGTCTTCTAGGTAAGCAATTCTTGCATAGTCATTTACTAAATGACTTATCAATGTTGCTCAAGTCTTTTGAAGTAACGAGCAAAGCAACACAGTTCAGAGTATTATTGTCTTGTATAGAAACAGATATGTGCAGTAGGTTTCATACCGATATTAATGAATTGAGATTGCTCTGTACTTACTATGGTCCAGGTACGCTATGGTTACCAGAAGAAGGAGAAAATAGGCATGCATATAACTCGGGAGAACCTAATAAACAAATTATTCAAAACCCTAAACTCATTCAACAAGCAAACACAGGAGATGTATTGATATTAAAAGGAGCCTTGTATCCTAATGCAAAAGCTGTTATCCATCGAAGTCCAAGTATTCAAAAAAAGGGAGAAAAAAGGCTTTTGCTAAGAATTGATATGAATAAACCTTTAAAATCTATATCATGATCGCTCAATCTTTCGAAGAATGGAAACACTGTATTGAAAATGACTGCAAAATTAAATTAACCAAAGAATTTGCAAAAAAACGATTGTCTGTTTACTTAAATAGAAAGGAAACTGAAACTCAAAAATTCATTTCGCTTTATGGTGAACAACATTTAGAAAACATTATAAAATGGCTCAAACTAATATGAAAATTGAAAAAAGATTACCAGTAACTGTATTAAGTGGCTTTTTAGGCGCAGGCAAAACAACATTACTTAATCATATCTTGCATAACAAAGAAGACCTAAAAGTTGCTGTTATTGTAAATGACATGAGTGAAATAAATGTAGATGCGAACTTAGTGAAAAATGAAAATATTTTATCCCATACAGAAGAGCGGTTGGTGGAAATGAGTAATGGTTGTATTTGCTGTACGCTACGAGAAGACTTGATGATTGAAGTGGAAAAATTAGCAAAAGAAAAACGATTTGATTATTTGCTAATCGAAAGCACAGGCATTAGCGAACCTGTTCCTGTAGCTCAAACATTTAGCTTTGTAGATGAAGAAAATAATATTGACCTATCCAAATGGAGTTACATTGATACCATGGTCACTGTTGTCGATGCATTTAACTTTTTTAAGGATTTTGGAAGTCCTGAAACACTCCTAGACAGAGCACTAACGGACACGGAGGAAGACACTCGTTCTATTGTAAATCTATTAACAGATCAAGTAGAATTCGCCAACGTAATTATTTTGAATAAAACAGATTTAGTCTCTTCAGAGAATTTAGGTTTTCTAAAAGCAACCATTCAAGAGTTAAATTCAAGTGCTCAAATAATAGAAGCCACTTTTAGTCAAGTCAGTCCTAAAAAAATTCTTAATACAAACTTATTTTCTTTTGAAGAAGCGGAGCAAAGTACAGGCTGGATAGAGGAATTAAACAAAGAAGAACATACGCCTGAAACGGAAGAATACGGGATTAGTTCTTTCGTCTATGAGAGCAACCTCCCTTTTGATCCTACCCGTTTTTGGGAATATAGCCAACATAAATTTCCTAGCAACATTATAAGAAGTAAAGGACTTTTCTGGATCGCTTCTCGTCCTAATCAAGCATTGATTTGGAATCAAGCAGGTGGCTCATTAAGGGCAGATAGTGCTGGTGTTTGGTGGGCTAGTATGTCTAAAGAAAATAGAGCCTTACATCCATATTATATTGATAATCAATACCTTACTAAATCTAAATGGGACCCTATATTTGGTGATCGTACCAATGAGCTTGTAATTATTGGTCATAACTTGAATCAGGAAGAAATACAAGCAGGCTTAGATAGTTGTTTGGCAACAGAAGAGGAGCTTAACTCCACTGCATGGAAAAAAGGTTATGAGGATCAATGGACTGTTAGTAGGATTTCTCCTATGAGTTAAACCTTATAAAACTTTAATTAATTAGTTGTCCTTTTCTTATCCTCGGTAGTCCTACTTTTAACATACCTAACTAAAATTTCACTAATGCTTTTAATACAAAAATCTGATCTATTTGGAGCTGCTGCAAGTACAATATGTCTTATCCATTGCCTAATCACTCCCTTAATTTTTGTCGCTCAAACCTGTTCTAAAACATGCTGTGCTACAGCGCCTACCTGGTGGAAAATAGTAGATTTAATTTTTCTAATTATTTCCTTTTTTGCGGTTTATCATTCAACAAGTATTACTACAAAATTAGGGTTAAAGATTGGTTTTTGGCTAAGTTGGATAGGGCTTGCTTTATTGATAATCAATGATAATTTAAATTTATTTAAATTATCTCATGAGTGTGTGTATTTACCCTCTTTAGGATTAATTATCCTTCACTTATACAATAGAAAACAATGTAAGTGTTCCGACAATAGTTGCTGTGCATAAAGTATATTCCTTTTTTTCTATTCAAAAAAAAGATTCCTATAGGAGTTCTCTCCTGCTTCTGCAGAATTGCAGGTCATATTAGCGTGTGTTCGAGAACTCCTTCCTTTTGTTAGTGCTTTGTTTTTAGTTGAACGATTATTTATACGGAATTGATTCGGGCTATAATTTTACGCTTGTACGCACAAAAAAAAAGCTCCAATCTATTTTTAGATTGAAGCTTTGTGCCCCGAGGGGGAATAAGAAAACACCTCTCAATCAATTAACAACCAACAACATACCGCAAAAAATTCATTTTCATGATGAATTTATAATCATCCTAATTATGTACACCTTAACGTACCAAAATAAATTTAATTTTTAAAAAAAACATAAAAAATAAATTTTTAGTACATTTTTATTTAATTCACATTCTGAATAATAGCCAAAGCATACCCCTCTACCCTACTCGCACGATCCAAACCATTCACCACCCACCGAGCATTATAAAAATCCACCTTCGAAGCATTGATATATCGTTCCAAAGGGCGACGAGTGAAAGCGCCCTCCATCATACCTTGTACCAAAATACGAGCGGCATACTTAGGCTGCATTACCAAATCAGGATTGGACAAAAAGTCAATACCCAAGAGCTTCGACATTTTCTCATAATTACGATCCCAAGTCAGCTGTACAAAACCACGTCCATAATAACCAGTAGACCAATAAGCATTCTGACGATTATAAACAGCCGTTTGGCTAGAAGAAGCCCGTCGTTCCTTGATGGGACGAAAGCGGCATTCATGCCGAGTCGTTGCCAAAATATAGATCAGTTTATTTTTATCCTTATCTCCATACTTCTCAAACGTTTTTACAATCAAACGAATAGAATTCTTTTGATCTGCATCGAGCGGACCAAAAGCAGCTTCACAAGCCTTGACCAGCTGCTCCCGTTTCAGCCTTAGTATAAAAGAATGAACCAGGAGAATGAAGACGACTAAACCAATAGCTCCCCCTAGATATTTTTTATGTTCCATCGTTAAGATCATGCGAATTGAAACTGTTTGAGATGTTTGTACAAATGAGGCCCTGGACAGCTCGTTGTGCCATAATCCTTGTGACCATAAACAGCTAATTGTTGCGGTAAGGTTTTTCTCAAGTACTTGATTAATTTTTTTAGACTCTTCAGCTGTTGAGGACTTGGCTCTTGTTTGGTAAAGTCTCCACTCAAGCAAATACCAATCGTTCGAGTATTCACACCGCCCGTATTGTAACTCACTACATTTAAAGGATGTGCTTGTACAATTGTTCCATCGATTTCGAGTATAAAAGTATAGCCTATCCCTGGCCAACCTTTGGACTGTACATGATATCGAGCATAATCCTCGGCAGTCTGTCCAATAGAAGCGGAATGATGGACAACGATTTGATTAATTTGGCTCAGTAGTCGAGTTCCATACTTCAGACTAGAGGAGCGCATCAATTCATTCGTTTTATCAATGATTTTAATGCGTTGGTCACTCAAGAAAAGTAATAAGATTACAACTAAAAAGACAGCACCAATGATTAATGATTTCTTATGCTTGATTATCATCATCATCTTTCATTTTGGGCATCTGCACAAAAACATGATAAGCTCCTACCACCCAAGTTAACAACAAAACAACGATTAGAATTTTAATGATTCTATCTCTATTTTGTAGCATTTTTTGGATGGTATCTAGAGAATCATCTACTGATTTAATTTGATCTGAGGTCATAAGATAGATTTTAGCAATACGTCCATTTTAGTAGTTCTCATATTTTCCTTATCAACACCGAAAAAAGCTTCTCCCAAACTGTATGAAGGAATAGACAAAACCAAAAATACGGTTGCAGCAGATAAATAACCACCCTTTTCTTTTTGGCAGACATAGAGCAAAACAATTGCTAACAAAGACATTCCCATCATGCCTGAATCACTATACATTTTCATGGGTGGTTTCATTGGACATCGTTCCTTTTTTGTAGAGCCACCGTAAGAATAGCAGCAGTACCAAAATGATTAAAATTATTTTAAGTGCATCAAATAGATCTTCACCTAAATTCGGCTCTTTTTCTTCTTCTTGACTATTTTTCCACCATAGAAAACCTGTGCCGCTCGCTCCTATAATGAATGGAATCAAAAAAGGCATTACTTTAAAAAAGTATTAAATTCGTTGATTGAAATACTTTTTTTGCCTGTTAATAAATATAATGCGCCTTCCGTTTTTGAGCCAAAAGATTCATCTACAGCCAAAGTAGCATATCCCACTCCAGCTTTGACTAAGCCCTTATTTAACAAGCTCTGCAATTCCCCAACCTTATCCCCTTGATCTCCCTTTTTCAAAACAGTATCGTTTGTAAGAGATGAACTTGAATTATTACTCGAATTAGATACATTTGTATTTACAGCAGCTCCAGTTGTTATAGAACCAGGGGCATTTGCTCCTGGATAAAGGAAAAAAGAAGCCAGTTTGTTTTGATAGACATAAATCAATAAGGCGACTATAATCAAAGTTCCTACAATCAAGGGAACTTTGTGTTTTTGAATATTTTCTTTCATCTTAGGCTGGCTTATCAATATCAGTAGCTACTGACAATTGTTTTTTAATGGTGGTTTTGTCTGCTTTTTCTTGAAGAGCTCCTGTTGTATCTACTGTTGCAGGTTCTTGAGGGGCTTCTTTTTCCTCCTTGGTCTCCTCAGGGCTTTCCTTCTTTGCTTTCTGTTTAAAATAGTAGACTACGCCTCCTGCCAGTAATAATACAAAGATTACTAATCCGATGATTTTTGGTTTACTTAAAACGCTTAGCTTAGTTGTTTCTTTTATTGGATTCTCCACTGTTTTTTTTGTTAGTTTTTTATAATTTTTATTAATCTAATCCATCAAACTCTGACCAGTCTTTAGGCAAGCCTTCTATTTGATCTCCTGTGCGTAGATTGACTTTCAAACCTTTAACAACCTCACTTTTATTTATAATGAACAAATAAACGATAGGCTCTTCCACTTCCTTTGCATTGTATCCGTTTAACTTACCAGCTTTATGGCTAATAGGTTTATCGTCTATCCTATCATGTGGATTTTTTCTTAACGCAGCCACTGAAAAAGTAGCAAGGGATTTTTTAATAACAGTCGATTTATCTCCATGCTTAAAGGTTCCTTTGTGTGAAACACCTTTGTAATGCATGTTATAGCCGATTTCTAGGCTATAAGGTTTGATATAATCAATGCTAATATCAGTAAGAAGTTTAGCAGGCATTTCAGAATTTAAGGCAGATTCCAAGGGCTTTTCTTCAATAGGAACTGGTTTTTCAACAAGAGCTGGTTTCTCAACTACTGTAGGTTCTTCCTCTTCTGCTTTCTTGGCTTTATCTTTCTTCTTTTTAGACCACGCATATATGCCGATCCCCGAACTAGACAAGACAATAACCACTATTAAAATGATATAGATTTTTTTCATTATTTGATAATACTTTCGAGACCAGCAATACGTTTCTCAATTAACATAAAAT
>CALDEP010000474.1 GCA_937942475.1 uncultured Aureispira sp. | reverse complement strand
AAAATCCTATTGAAACAGCTTGTTTTGATAGGATTTTTTGCATTTTTATTTTATACCAACAAATTTGTAAGTATATTGAATGTCGAATGCTTTTGTTATAATAAAATTAGAAGAAGCATTGTTACTAGAAAAAACGAATTGAGAAGATGAAAAATATAGATTCTTATACACATACAAGAGGCGAATCCATTTATGTAGACGATCTACCAATCTTAGGAGGAACTTTGTTTGCTGCTATTTTTGATTCCCCAATAGCACATGGTAAAATCACAAAATTAGATGTTGCTCAAACACGACTTTTGGCAGGGGTAAAGCATGTTATTACCCATGAAAATATACCAGGAGAAAATCAAATTGGTGGGATCTTTCCAGATGAACCTGCTTTGGCAGATGATGCCGTACATTTTAGAGGACAACCCGTTGCGATTGTTTTGGCAACGTCTAAGAAAATAGCACATGAAGCTTTGAAAACCATTGTTTTTGAAGCCGATCCATTGCCTATTATTGTTGATCCTAGAGTAGCCGCAGCCGCAGGCGAAATTATAGGTTCTGTACGAACGTTTAAGCTGGGCGATATGGCAAAAGGATGGAAGGAATGTGCCCATATTTATGAAGGGCAGGCGGATTGTAATGGACAAGAACATTTGTACATTGAAGGGCAGGGAGCCTATGCTTTTCCTGTTGAAAATGACTGTATTCGCATTGTATCTTCTACACAAGGACCAACTCAAGTGCAACGAGGAATTGCCAGAGTATTGGGCGTTCCAATGCACAAGGTGGAAGTAGATGTCCGTCGTTTGGGCGGAGGTTTCGGTGGTAAAGAAGATCAAGCGACTCCTTTTGCTGTATTGGCAGCCTTGGGGGCCTATTTGAGTAAGAAACCAGTCAAATTAGTGCTGGATCGAGACGAAGACATGCGCATGACTGGGAAGCGCCATCCTTATACCGCAGATTTTAAAATTGGCTTGGATGAAAATTATAAAATCATTGCTTATGAAGCGGATTTCTTTCAGAATGCAGGAGCTGCCGCAGATTTGTCGCCAGCAGTATTAGAACGAACCTTGTTTCATGCTACCAATGCTTATTTTGTACCCAATACTTGTTTGACAGCGACTAGTTGCCGTACGAATTTGCCACCCAATACCGCTTTTCGAGGCTTTGGTGGACCACAAGGGAAGTATGTGATAGAATCAGCGATTACGATGGCAGCAGAAGCCTTAGCGATTGATCGAGCAGTGATTCAAAAGGTAAATCTTTTGAAAGAAGGCGATGAATTTCCTTATGGTCAAATTACAGAAGGTTGTGAAGCTGAAAAAACATGGCATCAAGCAGAGGTAGATTATGAAATAGAAGCGACTAGAAAACGAGTTGCGGCTTTTAATGCGAGTCATAAAAATCTTAAAAAAGGCTTGGCCTTTATGCCAATTTGTTTTGGAATTTCCTTTACCAATACGCCGATGAATCATGCTCGTGCGCTAGTCCATATTTATCAAGATGGGAGCGTAGGCGTGAGTACTGGAGCGGTTGAAATGGGGCAGGGGGTGAATACTAAAATGGTGCAAATTGCAGCACAAAATTTTGCCTTAGCACCTGAAAAAATAAAATTAGAAACGACCAATACCACAAGGGTTGCCAATACCTCTCCAACAGCAGCTAGTGCTGGAGCTGATCTAAATGGACAGGCTTTACAAATTGCTTGTGCGGCTATTTTATTACGACTAAGAACCTTTGTTCAAAAAGAATTTAAGGTAGCCCATTTAGAAGCCGTCAACTTGCACAATGAATGGGTTTATGTCGATGGTGAAAAAACGGATTGGTCTTGGGAAACCTTAGTGACCAATGCTTTTGTCGCACGAATTCAGTTGTCAGAAAAAGGACATTACGCAACACCTAGAGTGAATTTTGATAAAACAACGGGCAAAGGACATCCGTTTGCTTATCACGTTTATGGAACGTCGATCACAGAAGTTACGGTTGATTGTGTGCGTGGCATCTACGAGTTTGATGCGGTTAATATTGTGCATGATTTTGGGCAGAGTATGAATAAGGGGATTGACAGGGGACAGGTAGAAGGTGGCTTGGTTCAGGGAATGGGCTGGGTGACGATGGAGGATTTGCGTTATAATGAAGAAGGACGTTTGCTTTCTTCGGCTTTATCGACCTACAAAGTGCCTGATATTTTCTCTGTGCCCAAGGAAATTAATGTCAAATTCTTGGAAACCAATCATTCTAATCTAGCAATTCTAAAGTCAAAAGCAGTTGGAGAACCGCCTTTGATGTATGGAATTGGGGCGCATTTTGCGATTACAGATGCCATTAAGGCGTTTAATCCTAAGGCAATAGGTTTGTTTGAATCTCCGATGACGCATGAGCGTGTTTTGATGGCTTTGTATAAAGATTAATAAATGAAAAAAAATGGAATGTTGGTAGCTTTGATGGAGGAATACCGAAAAGCTGCCGTGGAATATAAAGATGTTTTAACTCAATTAACAACAAGTCAATTTGTAGCAATTGTAGATAAAGAAACGAAGTCTGTAGATTGTCAATCTATACAAAACTTGACGTTTCATGTTGTTCAATCTGGTTATACTTATGCAAATTATATTCAATCTGTTATAAATGATAATTGGTTGGAGTATGAGGAAGGGATCAATACAGCAGCTGTTGGAATCGTAGAAATTGACAAGATGCTCGATTATACGGAACAGATTTTTAATAATATCTATTATGAATCAAATGAAGTGATTGAGAAATGGATTTTCAAGACAAGATGGGGCGTGACTTATGATTTTGAACAATTGATGGAACACGCAATTGTGCATATTTTGAGGCATAGACGACAAATAGTTAATTTTTTTAAAGAACTAAAAAACAAGGATTCAATTTCTCAATAGGCAATTGAATAAACGATAAGAGTAGAATAATATGGGAGTAATAGAAACGATGATTGGAATCGTAGTGTGTATCTGTCTTTCGGGGACACTTGTTATCAAACGAATGGTAGAGCAGTATGCAGAAGATCCCAAGCGTCAGAATGAAAAAGACAAAGACTTTGCAGCTAATATGAGCTTCTTTCGCAAGTGGCTCTTTTTTATTGCGTTCTTTTTTGCAGCCGCTTATTTGATTTATAATCAAGTAGCAGGAACGCTCTGGCAGGCGCATTTGCACGAGTGGTTGGATTTGATTTTTAGGTGGTTGCACATCATCTTTGGCATCTCTTGGGTAGGTGCTTCTTTCTATTTTGTGTTTTTGGAAAATTCGATCAATCGAGAGCATGAAATTCGAGACGAGTTGGCTGGGAATCTCTGGGCAATACATGGCGGTGGTTTTTACTTTTTGGAGAAGTATAAAATCGCTCCAAAGAAAATTCCAAAGCATTTGCATTGGTTCAAATACGAGGCTTATTTTACTTGGTTGACAGGAACTTGTTTGTTAACGATTGTCTATTATTTTAATGCCGAAACCTTTCTTTTGAATCCAGAAGTAACACAAATGTCTCCTGTTTTGGGGGTTATGTTGGGCGTTTCTTCGATTGTTTTTTCTTGGATATTCTATGAATTATTATCACAAACCTCTTTATTAGAACCTAAAAAAAGACCTATTTTCTTCTTGATAATGGTGATTTATTTAGTCATCATCGCTTATGGTTTGTCGATTGTTTTCAATCCACGTGCCGCTTACATTCACATGGGAGCCATTATGGGAACGATGATGGCAGGAAATGTATTTTTTGTTATCATTCCAGCGCAAAAAGAAATGGTCTTTGCGGCTAAGGAAGGTCGAGTGCCGAATGGCGAGGTTGGCAAATTAGCAGGTTGGCGTTCTTATCATAATAATTATTTTACCTTGCCTGTTTTATTTATAATGATTAGTAATCACTTTCCAATTACCTTTGGAAACGATCATAATGTCTTAATTTTATTGTTAATTTCTCTGGCAGGGGCAGGAATTAAGCACTTTCACAATCAGTGGGAGCGTGGCGAATGGAATCGTTGGATCGTTCCTGTTAGTTTGGTACTTTTGGTGGTGACGATTTATTTGACAGCACCCAAATCTAGAGAAGAATTAGCGAATGCAGCCAAAGTGCCCTTCTCAGAAGTGGAAATGATTATTGGACAGCGTTGCCGTCCTTGTCATTCCAAAAACCCAACAGATGATGTTTTTATTGTAGCACAGGGAGGAATGATGTACGATACTCCAGAACAAATTGTAGCGGCAAAGGATAAGATTATGAATCGAGCGATTATCACCAAAACAATGCCGCAAGGAAATAAGACAAAAATGACGATGGAGGAGCGAACGAAGGTCGAAACCTGGATAATGCAAGGCGCTAAACTGGACTAATAAATGGATGAAAAGCAGCTTTATTTAGAACGGCTTCATTCTTTGATAAAAACAGGCAAGGAAGAAAATATAGAATTGGCCATTCAGTTGGCAAAGGGACAAGGAGTGTCTGAACAGAGGCTGATGAGGGATTGGAATTCTCTGCTTTACTTTGTGCGTGATGCGTCGCAATTACCTTATGAATTAAGTCATATTTTTGACCTTAAAAAACTTTCATATAATGACCAGCTTCTTTTTGGTTTGCCGAAAAGAATTGGCGATCTTTCTGCCTTGGAAAGCTTGCAAATCAATGCTTGTTCTTTGAAAGCAGTACCAGATGGAATTACCTTATTATCTGAGTTGAAAATTTTGGGTTTGGGAAGAAATCACCTTCTTGATCTACCTGCTGAAATAGGTAATTTATCCAAATTGGAATATTTGGAGTTAACCAATAATGAGCTTGGAGATTTGCCCGATTCTTTGGTTGCCTTGGAGCAACTAAAAACCTTAAATTTGTATTTGAATCCAATAAGCTGCTTGCCAGATGGTATGGAGCGTTTAAAAAACTTGAAGACCTTAGATTTGACAAAAACAACGCTTTGGTCTTTTGAAGAAACGATTGAAAAATTAGCAAAGACGAATTTGAAGGAGTTTTCTTTGGCTGGAAATGACTTAGAAACATTACCCTCAAATATAAAGTATTTGCAAGGTTTAGAGCAATGGAATTTGAGTGATAATAACTTCTCCATAAAAGAAAAAGAACGCATCCAATCATTAGTCCCAAATTGTAGAATCCATTTTTAAGCATATGAAAGAAAATTTTGTTATTTATAGTGAGCGAGTTGTTTTGCCAGAAGAGATGGGTGCCTTTTCAATTACAATAGTAGAAGGAAAGATTGCAGCCATTCAAAAAGGGAAAATAGCATCCAAAGAGATGCCTTTTTATGACTATAAGAACTTAGTCATTATGCCTGGAATTATTGACCCACATGTACACATCAATGAGCCAGGAAGGACAGAGTGGGAAGGCTTTTATACCGGCACAACAGCCGCAGCAGCGGGTGGAATTACGACTTTGGTGGATATGCCTTTGAACTCCTCGCCAGTGACGATAAATGTGCAAGAATTAGAACATAAATTAGCCGCAACAAGCGATAAATTACATGTTAATAGTGGTTTTTGGGGCGGAATAATTCCTGGGAATACCGCTGATTTATTGCCTTTAGCGAAGGCTGGCGTATTAGGTTTTAAAGCCTTTTTGACACACAGTGGCATTGATGAGTTTCCGAATGCAGATGAAGCGACTTTAAGAGCCGCTTATGAAGCTTTGAAAGGAACTGGTTTGCCGATTTTGGCACATTGTGAATTGACAACAGGAAGCTATGACGAAGCCTTAATTCATGCGCCAACAAATTATCAAGCGTATTTGCAATCTAGACCTAGAAAATGGGAAAATGATGCTGTAGGTTTGATGTTAAAACTAGCCGAAGAATACCAACATCCAACACATATTGTGCATCTTTCTTCCGCTGATCCATTGGACCTTATTCGAGCTGCCAAAAAGCGTGGTGTACCTGTTACTGTGGAAACTTGTCCGCATTATATCTGTTTTCATGCAGAGGAAATACCCAATGCAGATACCCGTTATAAATGTGCGCCACCGATTCGAGAACGAGCGAATAATGAATTGTTATGGGCTGCTTTGTTGGATGGAACCTTAGATTTTATAGGCTCAGATCATTCTCCTGCGCCGCCGAATATTAAGGCTTTGGATACGGGGAATTTTAAAGAAGCTTGGGGCGGAATTTCTGGCATTCAATTTACCTTATCGGCGCTGTGGACAGAAGGGCAACAGTATGGTTTAAGCTTGGAACGTCTTCGTGAAATTCTTTGTGAAGCGCCTGCTCAATTTATAGGTTTTGGAAATGAAAAAGGAAAAATTGCACTGGGTTATGCGGCTGATTTTGTGGTTTGGAGCCCTGAAACTTCTTATGTTGTGACAAAAAATACCATTCAAGCCAAACATAAGGTTTCTCCCTACGAGGGAAGTACTTTGCAAGGGGCTGTTCACGTTACTATTGTGAATGGAAATTTGGTTTGGGAAAATGGTTGTTTAAATAAGAAGAACAAAGGAAGCTTGTTGATAAAAACGAAATAAAAAACTAAGGATATGAGACTATATTTGATGATACTATTATTGGCAATTGGACTAGTTGCTTGTGATGAAACACCCAAACAAGAAAATGCAAGTATGGACTTGGATGACTTGTATAAAGAACACCAAGTAGAAGGTTGTTTTTTATTAAAATCTTTAAAAAGTGGTCAATTGTATGTTTACAACTCCAATCGCTGTGAAAAAGGCTTCACGCCTGCTTCAACTTTTAAAATTCCCAATTCGATTATTGCCTTAGAAACGGGTGTTGCTGTAGATGAGCATTTAGAGATTGAATGGGATTCTGTGGTTCGTCGGGTGCCTGCTTGGAATCAAACACATACGATGAAAACGGCTTTTAAAGTATCTTGTGTTCCTTATTATCAAGAAATAGCTCGTAGAATTGGACCTGTGAAAATGCAAGAATGGGTGCATAAATTGCAGTTTGGACGCATGGATATTCGAACAGAAACGATTGATAATTTTTGGTTGAAGGGCAAGTCTGAGATTACACCTTATCAAGAATTGGATTTTATAGAGCGACTTGTTAAAAAGGAGCTGCCAATTAAGCCTTCTACAGTGCATAAAATGAGAGATTTAATGTTAATTGCTTCTGATTCTTCGGGAATAGAAATCCGTGGTAAAACAGGTTGGGGAATTGTGGGCGATCAAAATATTGGTTGGTTTGTTGGGTATGTTGAACGTCCAGATGGCGAGTGTTTTGTTTTTGTTAATAATGTGCAAGCTGGAATTGGGGAAATTGACGATAAGTTGTTTATGATGTGCCGAAAAAAGATTGTTGGTGCTGTATTAAGCGATTTGGGTGTGCTTTAATTATTAACGTTCTTTGACAAGTCGTGTGATAATATTCTAATGACTACTTTTGTTGAACTCTATGAGTCGTAAGTTTTAAGTGGAAAGTAGTATGTTTTGTTTTGATAATAAGCGACTTATGAGTTGTCAGAGAATGATTACTCTAATTGATTAATATGAAACATCGCGTATACACTGTACCTAATTTCTTCAAGGGAGAAGCCGATTTGATCAATCAATTGTTTGAAGAGGGATTGCCTTGTCTGCATTTTCGAAAAACTCAGCGATCCATTCACCCTTTTATTGATCTATTACTTGAAATTGAAAGAAAGCATTATTCTAAAATTATCACCCATCAATACCCTGAATTAGTTGGAATGTTCAATTTAGGCGGCTTGCATCTAACGGAATCTGCTCGTCGAGCATTGAGTGCAGCAGAGTTACAGAAATTAATTCAAAAACAACATCAAAATCAGTGTCAAATAGGAACCTCTATTCATCAAAAAGTAGATTTGGAAACCTTGCCCAAAGAGATGGATTACTGTACGCTTAGTCCTGTTTTTTCGAGTATTTCTAAGCAAGGTCACGCACCTACGGTTGATTGGCAAGCAGAAGCATTGGACTTCCCTTTTTCTTTGGTCGCCTTGGGTGGCATTGGTGTAGCAACCTTAGAAGCCTCTTATCAACGAGGTTTTCGAGAGGTGGCGTTCTTAGGGGCGGTTTGGAATGATTTGTCGAATGTACTTCAAAATTATCGCTTATTATGCAAAAAAATGAACGCCCTTACGCTTTAAGTATTGCTGGTTTTGATCCTAGTGGAGGAGCTGGTTTTTTGGCAGATGCTAAAACAATGGAGGCGCACGAGGTCTATGCCTTAACGGTCGCAACGGCTATAACGGTACAGCATGAGTCTGCTTTTCAAGCGGTAGAATGGGTAAAAGTAGATTTAATTAAACAGCAAATAAATTTACTGTTCCAGAAATATCCTATTGGTTTTTGTAAAATTGGCTTGATAGAAAATTGGGCGGTATTATCAGAAATAACGACCTTATTATTAGAATTAAATCCTAAAATAAAAATTGTAGTTGATCCAATTTTTAGAGCAAGTGCAGGCTTTAATTTTCATAAAAACGTGGATATAGCGCATTTAGAAAAGTGGTTGTTAAACATCTACTTGTTGACACCGAATGCACAAGAATTATCAAAAATAAACGAAGAAGAATCCGACTTGATGGAAGTGGCGCACAGCTTATCTGAATATTGTCATGTCTTATACAAAGGAGGGCACAACGAAACTCAAAAAGGCACCGATTTTCTATTTGCAGGAGCTAAAATATATGAACTAGCACCCAAGGAAATTGTGCCTTATGAGAAGCATGGTTCAGGTTGTGTTTTGTCAGCGGCTATTGTCGCTAATCTTGCTTTGGGACATGATTTGTATACCGCTTGTGAAAAGGCAAAAGAGTATATTACACACTTTTTAAATTCCAACGAAACCTTATTAGGCTATCATTATTCTTAATTCAAGTAACTTGGTGTCCACTTCTCTGACGATGTCCAGTATTAATAATTATAACAATGCAAGCAAAACACGAAGAAAGCGCCTTGAATGAAAAAGAATTGGCTTGGAAAAAAGATGCCTTAGATTTAGCCAATGCTTTGATTGAAAAGTATGGAAACGACTCTAAATCTACGACTTACGAACCTAGTGTTTTAGATGCTACGTTTCAGAATGCCATGCAAGAATCTTGGTGGAATCGTCCCCGTAAATTTGCCCTAACAACAGGCTTAGGTTATGCTTTGGGGCAGGGTTTGGTCAACCATTTGGGCTTTGAGTGGTTAGTTTATAAGGATGGACAAGGAAAAGATATTGCTGTGAAACATGCTGCTTCTGGAATCATTGCTTTTCCTATTTCTGCCATTCGCAAGCGCTTAAAAATTAAGGAATATACATTTGCAAGCGCCTATTTTAAAACACTAAAAGAAGAAATAAAGATGTCGAAACAAGGTTTGCCTAAATTGCATTATGTTTCCCAAAGCAAAGAAGGCTTAACGCATTTAGAGGCGATTGAAACCGCTTGCCAAGCAGGTTGTGAATGGGCGCAATTGAGAATGAAAAAGGTATCCTTTGAAGTGTATTTAGAAACCGCTATAGCCGCTAAAAAAATCTGCCAAAACTATGGCGCAAAACTAACGATTAATGACAATGTCCAAGTGGCTTTAGAGTCTGGGGCAGATGGGTTACACTTAGGGAAAGAAGACCTAAAACCAAGTGAAGCTAGGGCTATTGTTGGGGACATTATAATAGGAGGGACGGCGAATACTTGGCAAGATGTTTTACGTCTGTCTAAGGAGCCGATTGACTATATTGGTTTGGGACCTTTGCGTTACACAAGTACCAAAGAAAAATTGAGTCCAATCTTGGGCTTGGAAGGCTATCAAGAGATTCTAGATAAAATGAAGCTAGCGGAAATTAATTTGCCTGTTTATGCGATAGGGGGAATTGGTTTGGAGGATATTACTGCTGTTTTGGCGACAGGTGTTCGTGGAATTGCTGTTTCTGGTTTGATTACCAATGCAGGGAATGCTCAGGTGGTTTGTACGCAAGCGTTGGATTTGTTGAGGGGCTAATTGACCTTGAACAAGACGGACTAAAACTAGGTCTTGTTTACTTATGAGCCTTATGCAAGAGATCTTTGTATATTGAGTAGAAAAGCTTTTTGGTTGATTGATAACTCAAAGACTCCGCGCAGCTAATTTTTGCCAAAATGAGACTAAACGACTTAAAACGGAAGCCCCAAGTCTATAAAAAAGGTTAAATTGTAAGCCTTGGCAAAAAATGTCAAAGAACGACTTTATTTAATGGAATAACATCAAAGTAGATCTTATTGAAACTTAACCTTTCTATGTTCAAAATATTTATAAGTATACTAGTTTTAATTATTGCAAACCAATCCTTTGCTCAAGAAAACACCGTTTACACCTCGCTAGAAAAGGCTTTGAAGTCACCAGGGAAGGTCTATCAGTTAGAATTAACAGGACCTGACTTGGGAGATATTCCTAAGAGTATTGCAACTCTGGTTAATTTAAAAAGGCTTCGTATTCACGATAGCCCATTATTGGATTTGCCCAATGAAATAGGTGCGCTTACGAAATTGGAAATACTCCAGTTAGAGTCCAATAGAATCACTGAATTGCCTGAGACCATTGGAAACTTGGCGGCATTGGAAGAAATATACCTTCAAAAGAATTTTCTTTTAGATTTACCAGAATCTTTTAGCGACTTGACGAAGCTAAGAATCTGTCAGTTGGATTCCAATCGGATTACAAAACTTACGACCAATTTTGGCAACTTAACTAGTTTAGAAGAACTATCGCTTCAAGGTAATCGATTGACGAAATTGCCTGTAAATTTCGAAAAACTTACTCAGCTAAAAAGACTAAATCTCAAGTTTAATGATATAGAGCAACTTCCTCCTGGTTTTGAAAATTTAAGTAATTTAGAATATTTGAATTTGTTTCAAAATCAGCTCCGAAAGTTGCCTGAAAACATTGGAAAATTAAGCAATTTAAGCCAATTGGATCTTTATGCAAATCGCTTATCTGAATTGCCCGAATCTTTTGGCAATTTGCCCAAATTAGAGATTTTAAGACTGAACCTAAACTATTTGCCACAATTACCAGCGTCTTTTAGCCATCTTCCTGCGCTTAAAACCCTCTATATGGGTTCTCCAAATTTTAATGAATTGCCCGAATCCTTTGGCAATTTATCCAAGCTTGAAGTACTTCATATTCATAATACAAGTTTAAGTGAATTACCTGAATCTTTTGGGAAATTATCTAATTTGAAAGAATGCAAATTGGAGACGAATGCCTTGAGGACGCTCCCAGAATCTTTTGGCGATTTATCCAATTTGTTGTATTTATACCTTGCTCTTAATAAGATGGAGTCCTTGCCTAGTTCTTTTGGACAATTATCAAAATTACAATTTGTCGATCTTCAAGAGAATAAATTAAAAGGGTTGCCTGCTTCTTTTGGTAATCTGTCTAGTTTGGAGGTTCTAAATTTACGACGGAATTCTTTGAGATCACTTCCAAGCTCTTTTGGTGGTTTGTCTAGCCTAAAGTCCATCAATCTTCTTTATAATCAACTGGAAAATTTGCCCGAATCCTTTGGATCTTTGTCTTCTTTGGAAAAGGCTGAATTGGGACATAATGCATTGCTGACATTGCCTCAATCTATGGGTGGTTTATCTTCTCTGAAAAAGATTAATTTGCTCCACAATCAAATTCAAGAATTGCCTAAGTCTATTGGTGCGTTATCGAATTTAGAAATCCTTCAACTTGATTACAACCAAACACTGCAATTCCAAAAAGCAATTGCTAACTTATCTAAACTAGAACAACTTAGTTTGCCAAGGTCTATTCCAATAGAAGATATAGAAATATTGAAGAAAAGATTGCCCAATTGTGAAATCAAAGCAGGTTTCACAATTCATCAAAAGAAACCAAGTCAAGATTAGTGAAAGGAGGTCTTTACTTAAAAAAAATAAAACAACCATGTCTGCATATAAATTAATATTACTTAGTATCGGCTTATTATTGACTTGGGAAGCAAGCTCTCAGGCACAAAATGACAACATAGAAATACTCTTTCAAAAAGGAGATGCGACAGGAATTGTGGCTATTGTCCAAAGTCCTAATAATAAAATATTGGCAACAGCTGGGGTAGATGCCTACATTCATCTTCGAGACTTAAAAACAGGCATCGAATTCAAATTATTAAAAGGACATACCATAAGAGTTGATGCTCTTTTCTTTTCGGCAGATAGCAAATACTTATTAAGCAAAGCAGTAGATAGTTATTTTTCTGAACTGATATGTTGGGACCTTACGACAGGAGAAAAAGTGTATGAACATATTTCTAAAGGCAAATTGGGAAGT
Source organism: uncultured Aureispira sp. (assembly GCA_937942475.1). Lineage (GTDB taxonomy): Bacteria > Bacteroidota > Bacteroidia > Chitinophagales > Saprospiraceae > Aureispira. The sequence continues at coordinate 3,962 of CALDEP010000474.1, read as the reverse complement.
TTGATACTTAGTCCTGATAAGAATCATTTTTTCTATTTCGATTATGAAAAGGGGGATAATTATTTGATAAAAAAAGAATTGGCTACAGATAAAGAAATTTTTAGAAAAGAAATAGATAGCGATGAATGTAAGAAATTAGGAGATTTAATGCTTACCAAAGATGGCTCTAAACTCATTTCCACCAAAGAAGAAGCGCGCAAACTTTATGTCAATTCGTTTGATACTGAAACAGGTGCTTTTTTAGGAGCGTTTATGGCAAAAATATCTGATCCTTTGTTGGTTATATCCAGTGAGGATAGTGAAGATTTGATTGTAGTAACAAACAGCTATAAAGAATTTTTGTTATTGCGGAAGTTTAACCTTCTTACTGGAGAAATAACCCACTTAGGGACAATAACGCCTAAGGAAGAGGCTATTAATCCCGACAGATTAGGTGTGCGCTTGATAACATCTTCACCTGATGGGAAACAAATTGCCATTTATAGTGATAATGAAAGTTACGATGAACCTGGCACTCGAAAAACAATAAGAGGCTTTCTTTATATTTATGATCTTGCTTCTAGGCAAGTCATCAAAAAACAGTACTTAGGTCAAGATGGAGAATATGGGGAATTAAAAGAAAGAGCAACAGCATTAGTATATAACAATAATGGCAAAAGTATCTTTATTGCTTTTGGTAATAAAAAGATTATTACAAAATACCACAAGAATACTAAAACGATTCTAAGGCATTATGACTTAGTTCGAGATGGAATTATTCGAGATTTTGAATCCCTTGGGCGTCCTGTGGATAAGCTTGTATTTGATCCAAAAGGAAAATCATTGCTCATAAAATCACACGAACATCTAACGCAATGGAAATTTAGAGACCTTGGCAGCTTTAACTATGCTAAAATAAAGGATAAAGTCTATCGGTTTTATTTTTCACCTAGAGGGGATCAGTTGGTGACGGATGAAGAACACATCGACTGGAATTTGCAAAAAAGCTTTTCATTAGATCAAGAACTCAAAAAACATATTGGCAAGTATATAAGGTCGCCTTTTCATATTAATGAAGATTATAATTTCTTGGCAGATAGGAACTTAAATCTCTATGTCTTTAGAGATGGTAATTTAAGAACCCTCAATCATATTGCAAAAATAGACAGCAAATTTGATTTTCACTACATCGATCCTGATGCTCGAAAAATTGTTCTTTGTAAGATACATGATGAAGTGAATACCTTGACTTATTATAACATAAGAACCATGCAATTTGATAGCACGGTTGAAATTGCGAACAATTACCATAAAATCTGTACCGAGTACATTACAGATGAAAATCTAGATGACTTGACAAAAGATGTACTAGTGAATCTGGTAGAAAAGTGGTTTATAAAATGCGATTTGAAATTGCCCAAAAACTGTAGAGAAGTAGAAGGACAAAAAAAGCCTCAATGCATAAGACCAGGTATAGATGATGTTGCCTTTAGCATTGATCGAAAACAAATGGCTTTAGCAGGACTAGATGAACGGCTGCGTATTTTGGATACCAAAACGCAAAAAGTGATTAAGATATTGGAGGGACACCAAGATATGGTGGTAAAAGTGGCTTATCACCCAAAGAAAAGAATCTTAGCATCAAGCAGCCGAGATGGACAAACGATTTTGTGGAATACCGAAACTTGGGAAAGGTTAATTACAATAGCGATGGCTGGCGAAAATGACTATATGATTTATACTCCAGAAGGTTATTATATGGCTTCCAAAGGAGCTTTGAAACATTTGGCTTTTCGAAAAGGGAAAAAATTATTTACGTTTGAGCAATTTGACCTGAAATACAATCGCCCCGATTTGGTAATGAAGCGACTTGGATTGGTTTCTTCGCTAACCATTAAAATGCTTTATAAAGCCTATGAAAAACGCCTGAATCGTGTTGGTTTTACAGAAGAAATGTTGGGCGATGATGTTCATGTACCAGAATTAATGGTAGAAAATGCAGATAAAATTCCGACCGTTACCGACAAGGCATCGCTTTCTATAGACATCAAAGCTTTGGACAAAAAAGTGGCTTTGGATAGAATTACCGTTTATGTGAATGATGTGCCAGTCTATGGTCTCAATGGATTTGATATTCGAAGTCAAAATATCAATGAACTGAAGAAAGAACTTCAAGTAGAATTATCAGAAGGCAGAAACTTAATCATGTTATCGGCATTGAATCAACAAGGAGGGGAGAGTTTGAAAGAAAGTTTTGTGATTGAGTACAAACCCAACGTCGAACAAAAAAAGAATCTATACATCTTAACGGTTGGTGTTTCTAAATACAAGGATGCCGATCGAAATTTGACTTTTGCTAGTAAAGATGCGAATGACATCAATGCGCTTTTTCAAAAACAAAAAGAACAATATGATGAAGTGATTATCGAACACCTTTCAGATAAAGAGGCAACGGCAACAGCAGTACTCAAAGCCCTGGAAAAATTAAAGACATCGAAGGTAAATGATAAAGTAGTCTTGTACTTTTCTTGTCATGGTCTCTTGGATGAGCAGCTTGATTATTATTTAGCGATGTATGATGTTGATTTTGATGCTCCAGCAAAAAAAGGCTTGTCTTATGTTGCATTAGAAGCTGCCATTGGCAATATTCCTGCTCGTCAAAAACTAGTTTTTATTGATGCTTGTCATTCAGGAGAAGTGGAAAAGGATGAAGCCGTATTGATAAAAAAGGATGCAAATTCAGATGATAATATTACCGTGGCTGCCAAAAGTGGCAATTTCAAAATTCAACCTAAAATGGGCTTGCGCAATTCGTTTACCTATATGAGAACTTTATTTGCTGATATTAATAAAGGAACAGGTACCACCATTATATCGGCAGCAGGCGGCTTAGAATATGCGCTAGAATCCGAAGATTGGGGGAATGGCGTGTTTACTTATGCTTTGCTAAATGGGGTTGACTCTAAAGAGGCAGACGAAAATAAAGATGGTCGCATTCATGTTTCAGAATTGCAAAATTATATTATGTCTAGTGTTAATAAGTTGACGAATGGGCAACAAACACCTACGGCAAGGCGTGTGAATCGCTTGAATGATTTTGTAATTTTTGATTATTAATTTAGTTCTAAAAAGAGCTATCATAGCCTCCTTAGAGCTATTTGAAAAACTTTTGACTTTGTAATCTGTTTTATCTGTTCTGTGAGGAGGGCTAAGGTCTGCATTATTCCTCTAACAGATCCTCCTCTTCTTTGACCCAAATACAACGCACAAACTCCTTAAACTCTCGCTCTACAATCCTTAAGCCTTTTCTCCTGTTTCTATGAGGCTTGCGAAGAGAACTGGTAAAGAGGTAAATGACACTATCAACTAATAAATAACGTTCAATGAAGCAATCATGTACTTCTATGGTATCCCTAGTAGTTCGTTTCCAATCATTTTCACGATAGATGCGTTGTCTCTTTTTGTAGGCGGCATAAAAATCTATGTAATGATATTTGCCTTGTAATTTATCAAATTTTGCTATTTTTTCATACCCACCCCAAGAATGAAAAACCTCATTTCTGTGATAATTTACTGCATAGCGAGTAAGGTCATAAAGAATAGATGAATCTGCTTTTTCTATGCTAACTCCTTGTTGAATTTTTTTTTGATATGCTTCTTGATCTCTTTTTATGCCTTCGGAATAATGGGCATGGCAATAATGAATATTTTTTTTAGTATATGTATATATGTTATTGTAATGAAATACAGCGTCATAATTTATTGCTAAAACATAATCAGAGTCGCTTTTTGTTTCTTTAGAAGTATAAGTAAATACCTTAGGAGAAATTTGAAAAAGGGTATCATGACCAATCTTCTGAGCTATTGTTATAGTGGCATAAAGTATAATAATAGAGAATGTTAATAGTTTTACCATTATTTTATAATATTAATTATTAGGTAGGAAAAATGCTCTTGGATTACATTTATAGATATAGTTTGTA
>CALDEP010000473.1 GCA_937942475.1 uncultured Aureispira sp. | reverse complement strand
CATTTTTAAAGAAGAATAAGCCTGCTATGACTAGGGCTGTAATGGGTAGGATGATTTTTAAGGCTTTTTTCATGGGTGGAGGCTTTATGGTTTAGTTGGTTTATTTTTCTTGCTTGTACACAGAGGCACTGTATTTGGCTTTTCAACTTTCAGATTATCCAATACTAAGATTACTTCCATCAAATTCTTTTAATATACGTTTTCGTAATTCCCTTTTTCAGTTCTTAAGATAATCTTTTTCTTGTATTTTAATTTTCTAATTCGGCTTCTTTTATATCTTTGTTTCAAGGAATTTAAAACAAAAATTAATGCTATGAGTGATTATTTAGGACTACTTTGGATGGGGCTTTCTTCCTCTATTTTATATGCCTTTATAGGTTTATTGGTAGGTATTGCTGTCCTTTTATTACTAAAAAAACGACACTATTTAGAACGAGCATATACCTTTCTAAAGCTTTTGACAAGGCTCTATTTTGTTTATATTCCCATCGTATTTTTCTTTACGTTTTGGTTTATGGGAAGCCTTTGGACCACCACAAAGCTTTTCGAAAAGGAGGTCACAGAAGTGATTGTAGAGATAGAAAACAAGACCTTTCCCATTTTCACAAACTACATAAATGAAAGTATCGAGGAGTTTTTAGCAAAGGAATCTATTCCTACTAACAAGGAGATTGTGTCTAATTTCTTAGCGAACTATATAGACAAGAACACATCTAGTATGTATCAATATTCTATGCAAATTTGTTTGACAACCATGTTGGAATATATGATCGGAAAAGATTCCGAACGAGAAAAAAGAATCAGAATTTTATCAGAAGGAGTCTCCACCAGCCTCTTTAAAGTAGGCTTTACCTATCTAAAAGAAGAAGTAAAAAGGCGCGTTATGCAACTTTTAGTCCTCCTTTTAATTCCAATCATCATTGGATTCTTTGGCGCTATGTCTTTTCCTACTTTAGAGATTTTTATTTATAATAAATTCTTAAGGGACGTGTAAAAAATAAGTTATAAAGGTTTTGGAAATATTTTTTCGATAATCGAGGAACAAAGCTTGCGACCTCACGAGCGTAGCGAGCTAATGAAAAGGTGAATTATGCGGGCATAATGAACGTTTTTAAGACGAAGAGTATCGGAAAAAGATGAAGAAAACGTTACAAGTTATTTTTTACACGTTCCTAAAACCAAAAGAATAAGCTCCTCCCTACAAAACCAACAACAACTGCAAGCAACCCGCAATCATTCCCAAAAGAGCGCCCGTCAAAACCAATTTCCATTCGTCCTCTTGAAAAACAGGGCGCAAGAAATCAACAAACTCATCGGGAGGTAATTTTGTCATACGAGTATACATCGTTTCCTCGATATCCAAAGCCTGTTTGGCATAGTCAAACACCACGTGTATTTGTTCGGGAGCTGCTTCTATAAAACGATTGACAGCAATCTTTTTTATCTCGTCATAAGTATCTGTTCCAGAGGTGAATTTGATTAGAGCACTATTAAAACCTGCGGTTTTGTCAATGCCTTCTTGAGAATGTCTTTCAATGATTTTGATCAACTTGTCGGCACCTGCTCCTTTAAACATTTGTGTAAACACATTGTCCATCGTCATTACATTTTCGGACACCAATCGAGAGTACCCTCTAGAAACTTCCTTCTGGCGTTTGATAAACAAACCTTGTATGGTAAACCCAAAAATTTTGATCGGATTGGTAGGCGAAAAAATCATTCTTAGAGCCAATACATTGGTCAAATAACCAACCAACAAACCACCAACAGGCAATTGCCAATTCGCTTCCCAGTACATCCATAAAATAGCTTGAAAAATACCAAAAACAAATCCAAAAATAAATCCAGAACGTTCAATAAAAGTAAACTCCTTGTCCCCTACTTCTAAGAAAATACGATTAAGCAAATCTTTGTTTGCCGTCAAATGGTTTACCGCCATTGCTTTGAGATCAAAAACATCGGTAATATTGACCTTCACCTCTTCCATGATTTCTTCTATCACGGATGGAATTTCTTCTGCGGCACGAGCATAGATTTTTTCTTTTTGAGTGTTGGGTAATAACTTCCACATAGGAACGTGTTTCGTCATCACCTCATTGGTCACTTCTCTAGCCAATCGAAGAATACTTGGCTCCATTTCTTTCGCTACAATCGCAGGATTGATTTTGGCAAACTGATCTTCTACATCAATCAATTTGGTGGTAATCATATCCGTTGCCTTACTCGCCATGCTTTCTGCTTTGGAAGGAATAATTCCTTGCCAACCAATGGGCGGAAACCCCGACCAGCCAATCGCTTTGAAGCCTTTAAATTCAAATCCAATAAATTCTAATGGATAGAAGGTCATTTTTAGGGCTAAAACATTCGTTCCCCAACCAATTATTGCAGAAATAAAAGGCAAACTTACGATACTCCAACTTAAGTTATTTACAATTGATTCCCACACTGGATTTCTAGATTAAAAGGATGGATATTTTTTTTTACAGACTATAAATTATAACTCCTGTTACACAAACAATTGATGATGTCGATAACCCGAAGGTTCACAAAGTAAAAAATCAATGTTCTTCTATTAAATCTTCTTAATTTTTAATGTTGAATGTTTTATAACACTACAAACATTAAAAACTTAGCATTAAGAATTCAACATTAGAACACTCTAAGAAACAAAGATAGATTTAAGTGCCACCTCAAAAGATTTCCTAGATAAAATATAATACTTATGCTTCTTGCTCTTCTTCTTGCGTCAACTTAATCAACTCAATAATTGCCATAGCAATATTTTCACGAACTTCTTGAATACTCGCCTCCATCATATAACAAGGCGCTGACACGATTTTATTGGTATGATCGACAATCACTTCTTCTATGGTAGCCATTGTTGCCAAAGCTCCAATATCATTCAATCCATTGCTAATGCCTTCTATATCATAAGGCGAAGGCGCTTCTGTTGTCCCAACCGTAAGACTAGCGTTGATGTCTTCTCCTTCCAATGCTTTGGCAATAACAGTAGGTCCCATGCACAATCCTGCAACAGGTTTTCCAGCCTTAACCATATTCAAAATAAGACGTTTTACATCTGCTTTGATGGCACCTTCTGGTCCCGAAATAGCCCATTGATTTAAGTTCTTAGCCGCACCAAAACCGCCAGGAATGACCAAGGCGTCAAAATCATCCATTGTTGCTTCCGCTAAATCTCCTACAGCACCACGAGCGATACGAGCAGATTCAATCAATACATTTCTTTTTTCTGGTAATTCTTCTCCTGTTAAGTGATTGATAACATGGTATTGTTCTTCGTTTGGAGCAATACAAATCGCCTTTGCTCCACATTCCTCTATCGCTAAAAGAGTAAAGACCGCTTCTTGAATTGCAGAACCATCATAAACACCACTTCCTGCTAATAAAACACCTATTCTCATTGTTCTAATATTTATTATAATAAGGCTTAAATCAATTGATGGACGTAAGTTACAAAAAGGAAATTAGAACTATTATTCTCTAGAATAAAAATCAGGAAAGATTTCTTAGAAGTTATTTACAATTAATGTTTTTAATAATATGTTTTCACTTAGAAATGTATGCCGCATTTTACAAAGGGCATCGCCCTGACACGATTATTAAAAATAGTAAAAAAAAACATAAAAGGAGCATCGCTACGACACCCTTTATCCGAAAAAAAATTATCCGAATATAAAATAATGAATACCTACTTTTCTTATCTTGATATTGTATGAATGGGGACGAAGCTAAGGCTCCTATCCCAATGAGGTAAATATGCTGATTTATAATTCATATTAAATGAATACTTAATTATAAATAACTCCTTAATTTAAAAACGAATTTGATAA
>CALDEP010000472.1 GCA_937942475.1 uncultured Aureispira sp. | reverse complement strand
GCTGGTTTTTACTTCCTTTGTTACAAAATCATTGAAGCCTTTAGATTTGAAACCAACATAAATTTGCCCTGCTGCTACTTCAAAACCCACTTGATAACTTAGATAAACGACTTGCTGGCTGTCCGCAGGAATACGAATATCTTTTACAGGTATTTCCAATAAATTCAAAAACTCAGGCAAGTCAAATTCCAACTGTCCTACAATCTCTTTAGCACTATTATTTTTGAGTACAACAGGCATTCTTACCGTATCCCCAAAGCTCAAGACACTAGGTATTTTGGTTATAATATTAAAAGGCAAAGCCGTATAATAGGTATGTTCCTGGTGTGCCAACTGCCCTGTGGCACTATTCCCTTCTAAGATGACTCGAAAAGTGGTCACTTCATCTGAATTATAATAAACCAAAGCCGCTTTTCCTTTATCATTCGTCTGAATGCTAGGATTCCAATAAATCGTCTTCCTAAAATCGCTGCGTCTTTCAGGACTAGCTTCGTCTGTATAATCAGGTTCATAAAATCTAGGTATAGCCTTGTATTGAAGGTTTTTTGGGGCGATTTGCTGTAAGTCTAAACCTAATATTTTATTTAGATCTTCAGACATGGAGCCATTTACATTATAGCGGTTATTCCCTGCATTCAAAATCGACCTTGTTATTGACGTAGAGGTGGTTACGTTAGCGTATTCTTGTTGCTCGTCGAATACGGGTAGGCGTTGAATGGAAGCAACTTGTTGTTTTTTAGATAAACCTGCTAGCCTATCCAGAGATTTGAAGTCAGATATAGTCTTATCTGCTTCTAAAACTAGAGCATTGGTTTTAGTAGCCCCTAAAACAACTGAGTTTGTATTGTCGCTTCCTTCCAATTCAATCTTTTCATCAAGAACACTTCCTACTGGATTCACTTGTTTTTCACTTAAAACACCTTTTCCACTAAAAAGAAATCCTTTTTCATTTATCTGAACTACTTCATTATCCTTATTTAGTATATATTCCCATGAAATTCTAAATTCTTTTGTATTGGTAATAATGGTTCCCCTTTCATCCACAATATCGCCACGAAGAACATTTATTTCCTTATGCCTCCTATCGTATAGTTTATTATCTTCTTCATTTTTGTAATAACCTTGTTCCTTAATTTCATTTTTGTAAATAACAGAGATAATTTCGTCCTCGCTAATTGCTGGATTCGAATATTGGTTAATTCGAATGGATTGATATTCTCCATGATAAGTTGCAGACAAAAACACTGGGAATTTAACAGAAATACCTTCAAACTTAAAGAAGCCTTTATCATCGGTTTGAATGGTTGCCAAAGCTTTTTTCTTCGTATAACGAGCTTGGTTTTCGGATAAATAGATCGTTTGTTTTTTTCCTGATTGATCTCCTATTTTTAAGTAACCAGAAATCACATTACGTCGCTCGGTATAATCAATCTTTGGTAAATCTGTTGCTGCCAAAACAGCCTGCCATTCAAAGCGTCGCCAACCATGCGTCAACAAGACATAATCTAAGGCTTCTGCTGCTTTTTCCTCTGCTGGATCAAAGTAAAACCCAGGCTCATAAACACTTCCTTTCAGCTCTGAACTCATCAACAAATAAGACAAAATATTGTCCTGCTTATCATCTGCAAACGTATGTTGTTTATCATCTACCACCGCCATGGAGAAGTCTCCTTGCACGCCTTGCCCTGTTTCATCTTGTACTAAGATGTCAAGCGTCACTTTTTCTCTTGGCAAATAATGCTCTTTATTACTAGTAATTTGAACGCTTAATTTTCGCTGTGCATTCACAAAAACCAAACGCTCGGCATGGACTTGCTCTTGTGCATCTAGGATCGTTAATTGAACAATTCCCATTGGGAAATCTTTGGTAGAAAACGTAAGTGCATTTGCGCCTTTTTTAGCGGCTATTTCTTTGGTGTAAATTAAATGCCCCTGTTGCTGTGCAATCACAAAAACACGCTGTTCAGAAGGACTATAAACATCAAAACTTAAACTGTTTTCTTTTTGTGCTTTAACATAGATCCCTAGTTTGTCCACATCTATTGTTGGAACCGTCCACTTTTGGCTAATTCCACTTGGTTTGGTCACTCTTAGTTGATAAGATTCATTCTTTTGAGGAACCAAGTCAAAGGCTCCCATGCCTTGATGAAAGGTTTTGAAATCGCCAATAACTTTACCTGCTTTGTTTATAATTTCGCCTTCTATATCTGCAGCTTGTCCAAATTCATTTAATACTTTTACCGCAATTCTATTCTTCTGATTAGCAACAACAGTTCCTCCTTCTGGCAACAACTGTATATCCAAATTATTAAGCACAATGGGTGCCGAACGAGCGATAGATTCTGTGAGTCCATCTTCTTCAAATCGAACATTGATTAAGTTATTATGACTACTTAATTTCTTTGGCAATACATAAGTCAACAAAGCTTTTCCATCTTTGTCTGTCTTAGTTGTTTTAGTTTCCAAAACAGCTCCATCTAGCTGAATGGTGTAGCTTATTTTTTTGTGTGCTAATGCTTCATTTTCTTTTGTTCTTGCCTTAAAATTCGCAATAACTTGATCGCCTGCTCCATAAGCTTCTCGTTCAAAATCCAATTGCATCAAGACTTCTGGCAACACGACCTTTTGAACGGTTAAGTCTTTTTCAAAATAAGCGCTTTCTTCAAAATTTTGCATCCAATGCGTGTACACCTTCAACTTATAAACGCCTCCCACTGCATTTGCGCCTAATTGAAATCGTCCTTTCGCTTGCCCCTTGTTGTTTCGCAAGGTTTCCTTCTTCAGAATGACCCCACTAGGGCTATACAACTCGGCATAAACTTGCTCACTTTGAGTACTAGGAGCATTTTCCCCATTCGTTACAAAAATAGTAAACCAAATTTTTTCATTAGGAGCATAAAGCGTTCTATCCGTCTGTACATAGACTTTTTCTTGCACGGCTATGCTATCATAGTTCGTGTATTTTTGACGAATGGACTCTATGCTTTGAGCCGAAAGGTTTTGAGAACACCAACAAACCAAACAACAAAGTATTAACTGCTTCATATTTATTCTTTTTATTAGAACCTATCCCAATATTCAAGGTATTAACGACGATAATTTGTGAATATTTCTATTCTTCAACTTACTAGTAAGATGCCAATTCACCTTGAAAGGGTGCGCTCATTCATTTTCAAAGATAGCTTGTTTTATGAAAAAAGCTTAAAGTCCCTTAACTCTTTGTAATTCGAATTTCGGAGCCTGCTCCCCAATATTTTAGTTCCTCATTATAATACAAATAAGCACTATTCACAGGCGCTTTATAGTTCCCTGGCACCTCTGCTTTTAAATAAAGCGTAAGGGCTTTATTTTCCTTCGCTTCCATACTTCTAAAATACAGAATGAGTTGATTGTTTTTAATTTCATAATAAGCAAAGGCCTCTTTTTCTTGCAACTCTTTTAATTGCCAAATTGGAAGGCTTAGTCCCGCAGGAATGCCAATAATTGCCATTGGAGAAGCCTGCATTTTATCCTCCAAATTACTTAACTCCACCTTCATCGAAACCACTTCTCCCACTTGAGTAATGCTATCTTGAAGGCTTGTTTTGACCACTAAAGGAGTCATTAAATTTGGCGCAGGTTCCATACGCATCCATTTTGTCTCAAAAGCACAAACTTGCCTACTTCCTTCTGTTTCTACTCGGACAACATTTTTTCCAACGTTTAAATAGGGCGCTAAATCTTTAAATAAACGCTTCGCCTTAGCGCCTTTTTCATAATTATAGTTCTGTACCAAGACCTCATTGATGTATAATTTCAACTGTCCTCCTTCGCCTGTTTTAAGCTGTTCTTTTTGATATTTCAACAACATTTTCAGAGCCATGACGGTAGATTGAGTACTGCCAAAACGCCCATAACTTCGCTTACTAATAATGTATTTCTGAATCTCATCTAACAATTTGGTATCTACCTTCGACGATTCCATCATTGCCAAAGCAGCAAAAGACAAGGTTTCAATATTCAAGGCATTGCCATAAGAATAAGTTACCGTAGATTCTGCCACAACATTTTCCACACCTATCGTTTGAATCATCTCTTGAATACTTTTTAATAAATTCTCTGCTCGTTCTTCATTCCCCAAATTATAATGGGTCAAGGCAGCCAAGCTCATTCGATACAAATCTTCACTTGCAATCGCTTCTTTGGTCATGGCCTCTACTTCTTTTTGAATTCCTTTGGTATTTACTTCTGATAAGGCCCAAGTAATATAGGCATTAAACAAAGCAGGTTTGTTGCCACTAAATCCATATTTACCTACATTTTGCTTAAAGCCTCCTTTTCCATCTCTTCTGCCCAACAAATAGTCTTGTGTTCGTGTAATTATAGCTGGATCAATATTATTATAAACTTCCTGCATATCCTTAAACTG
>CALDEP010000471.1 GCA_937942475.1 uncultured Aureispira sp. | reverse complement strand
TATTACAGAGGATTTTTGATGAAATTCGAGGACTCCCGCAGTTTGATAGCCTTAGCTATCAGAACGAGGACAGGACGAAGAAGTTCGCAAAAAGGCTCGCTTAATAAATGTTGAAAATTTATGTTACAATGTATTTAATGCCTTTTGGTTAAAAATAGGACATTCAAAATTAAGCATTCAAAATTCAAAATTAAACTATATTTATTGAACCGTTTACTAGTTTTGAGCAGCCTAATTAATTTTAGTTAGCTCCGCTAATGAGCGCTGCGCTTTAAGTTCTGCGTAACATCTGTTATAATTAAAAGCCTTCTAAAAAAAGACCAATAAGCGAACTGAAAATGAATAAAATACAAGAGTTGTTTCAAGAATATGCTCAGCTTTTAAATCAGCAAGAATTTGTGGGGAGTGAGTTGGATTATACTATTTTTGAAGAACAAAGACCCTTTTTAGATAAGATGGTTCAGATCAATAATACAGCTTTGACGGTCTTTGATTTGTATCAACAAAAGCATATTTACAATTCTTATAATTTGAATGAATTATTTGGTTATGATGTCGAGAAAATAGATACTAATTATTATAACTCTAGAGTTCATCCCGATGATTTGTACCTGTTGACTCGAACAGGAGTTTTAGCCTTGAAATATTCTTACGGGTTACCGATTGAGGAACGGAAAAGCTTTAAATTACAAAACGAATATCGAGTCTTAAATTCAAAAGATCAATACGTCCGTGTTGTGGAACAATTTCAGACTTTGGAATTAGACCCTAAAGGCAACTTTTGGTTGGCCTTAACCTTACTGGATATTTCTCCAAATCAAGAGGCTCACAATGGTATTCGTAGCCAATTGATTAATTTGAAAGATGGATCGGCTCAAGTTATCAAACATAATTTCAAAAAGGAGGGAGTCCTATCTAATAGAGAAAGCCAAGTTCTTTCTTTTATTAAGAATGGTTTGTTAAGTAAAGAGATTTCGGATAAACTATCTATTAGCCTGCACACAGTCAACACACATCGACAAAATATCTTAAAAAAATTAGGCGCCAACAACTCCTTAGAGGCGATTCAATATGCCAATAGGCTTAATATTATCTAAGTTTTCTTTCTAAAAGAAGGGAAATAATTTTGCTTAGAACAGCTTAATGTAACTATAGGAAAAGCCTGCTTCGTACTTTGCAGAGACAACCAATCTTTAAACTAGGGCTGTCTCTGAGAGGAACGAAGCAGGCTTACTCAATTGGGATTGATATGCTTTTTCAAAGCATTACTCAATCTAGTCCTTACTTCGTATTATAATAAGAACAATAAAAAATTACAAACATCAATATTGAACACTAACTACTGAATCAGTAGTACCGACTACTGATTTATCAGTATTGCAATCTCCATTCGGAGGAGTTAATTTTGCCAGTATAATAAAGTATTGCTCATCTTAAATGTATTCAATATGAAATCACTGGCTAGATTAATAGTTCTTTTATTCTTATTCCCCTTTTGTTTGTATGGTCAAAATGCAACTCAAACGATTAAAGGCTCTGTTGTGGATGAAGCCTCTCAGGAGCCCCTCTCTTTTGTAACAGTTGCCGTTTTAGGAACAGATCCTATCATTGGAGTTACTACAGATATTGACGGTAATTTTATTATAAAAAATGTGCCTATAGGGCGCTATGATATAGAAGTTTCTTGTTTAGGGTACGAACCTTATATTCAGACAGAAGTCTTGCTGACTAAAGCAAAAGAAGTGAGTCTGGACATTACGATGAAAGAAAGTATTGCGAACCTTGGAGAGATTGTAGTTCGACCAGATCTTATGAAGGAAAAAGCAATCAATAGCATGGCAATTGTAGGAGCTCGGATGTTGAGTGTCGAAGAAGCGAGTCGATATGCTGGAGGATTTGATGATCCCGCTCGTTTAGCGGCTTCTTTTCCTGGTGTTTCTAGTAGTGTTGGTAATAATGCCATAGCGATTAGAGGGAATTCGCCTAGATTTTTACAATGGAAAGTAGAAGAGGTAGAAATTCCAAATCCGAATCACTTTGCTAACTTGGGAGCTTTTGGAGGAGGAGGATTAACGGCTTTAAGTAGTAATCTTTTGGCGAATTCAGATTTTTATACAGGAGCTTTTACAGCGGAATACAATAATGCCTTGTCTGGTGTATTCGATATCAGAATGCGAAGTGGTAATAATGATAAGTTTGAACATAGTATAGAGTTAGGAGTACTTGGAATTGACTTTACTTCGGAAGGACCTCTTAGCAAGAAAATAGGAGCGTCTTACTTAATCAATTATCGATATTCTACCTTAGGATTAGTTTCAGCCTTATTGCCTGAAGATGCAGGAGGAACCAATTATCAAGATTTATCGTTCAAAATTAAAATTCCAAGCTCTAAAGCAGGTGTATTCTCTATCTGGGGAATCGGTTTGATAGACCGCTCTGGAACGACGGTAGAAAAAGACATAGAGAAGCAGCATTATTACCAAGATAAAATGGAACAAGATGCGAAGCAGTACATGGGCGCGGCTGGAATTAATCATCGATTGATTCTGAAAAAATCAGCCTATATGAATACAACACTCGCTTTTTCAACGAGCGGAATTGACTTGTACACCAAGCAATTAACTTCATCTGGGGACTTGATGCCTCAAAATGAAATTAAGAACACACATTATAACTTGACCTTAAAATCGTATGTCAATAAAAAGTTTGGTTCCAAACATACGAATCGAACAGGCATTACTTTGAGAGGAATGAAATATAATGTCTTATTGAAACAAGATGTAGGTAGCGGTAATTTAGAAAGCTTGGTGGATCAAGAAGGGCTTACAGCTTTGGCTTCTGTTTATTCTAATTCTCTGTTTAGACTCCATAAATTTACCTTTAATCTTGGTGTTAATGCACAACTATTTGCCCTAAATGGCAAGTATACAATTGAACCTCGTGTTGCAATGGCTTATCAAGCGCACGAGCGTCATCAACTTAGTTTTGGCTATGGATTACACAGTAGGATAGAGGCCTTGAATATCTATTTTGCTAAAACACCTAATGCCAATACAGCACAAGCAAATAGGAATTTAGACTTTTCTAAAGCCCATCATTTTGTGTTGGCTTATGATTGGAACATTAGTCCTAAAGTTCATTTAAAAGTAGAGCCTTATTTTCAGTACTTATTTAATATTCCGATTATCAAAGACAGTACTTTTTCTTTGTTAAACTTACAGAACAATTGGTTTATTAACGATGCTTATGAAAACCTTGGCAGTGGTCAAAATTATGGTATTGATCTAACTTTGGAACAATACATTAATAAGGGATTCTATTTTATGATTTCTGGATCTATTTTCAACTCATTGTATAAGACGAATACAGAAACTTTCTACAACACGAGGTATAACAAAAACTATTTGGTCAATGCACTTGTCGGAAAGGAGTTCCGTTTAGGAAAGGAAAAGCAAGGCGTACTTGGGCTAAATCTAAAACTTAGCTTACAAGGAGGCGATCGTTATTCTAAAATTGATGAAACGAGTTCTGTTTTAATGAAAGATGTTGCTTATAATGAGGCGACTCCTTTTACAGAACAAACGACGCCTTCCTTCTTAATACATGTCACGGTGAATTATGAATGGTATACCAATAAAATTAGCCACAAACTATCTCTAAAGGTTTTAAACGTGACTAATTCTAGAGAATTTCAAGGGCATAGGTATAATCTGACCGAAAATGTTGTGGAAGAATATAGAGAATCGCTCATCATTCCTAATTTGAGTTATAAGATCTCTTTTTAACTCCTATTAGGCAACAAAAATGATTGAATCTAAAGCTCTCAATTAAGCTATAAGTTTGTTCTTAATCTAGAATGCTGAATTTTTAATGTTGAATGCTTTATAGCATAATGGACATTAAAAATTCAGCATTAATAGTTAAAGTTCTTTCGGAAGATCACAAAGTATAGATGACTAGTCTAATTGAATAGAGTAGAAGTCAAAGGGAGTCATATCTTCTAAGTTTTTTCCTTCTATCAAATCAAAACGTTTCAAATCATCTGGCAAGCGGTCAAAATAAACATCATAAGTCAGTAAATAGATGCTTGCTGCTTTTTTTAGCTTTAGCTCTTCTTTATCTTTTAATTCTTCTTTTAATAAAAACTGATTTACGAGGATGTTCTTAATAGAACGCATTTTTATTTTTTTCGGACCAACTTTTATATAATACTTCTTATTTCCCTTGTTATTCAAGTTAGTTGAAGTATAGACAGATGGAGGTGCGTAATAATGTACTCTAAAAACAGTAGATGTAGCAGTATGCCAGACTCCTTTTAAGAAAAGTTGGTTTTGAGAAATAGGTTGCACTTTGTAAGCTGGAGCAGTGAAATTGTCTGGCATCGAAGTTTCTACAGTAGAAGTCGTTGATAACTTTAGAGGAACTTCGTTAAGTGTCGCAGTTATTTTTTGCAATAAACTATTTCTTGCCCAACTGAAATCCTCAACGTACTCTTTTTGTAACGATTTAGGATAACTTTTTGTTCGTATTCGAATTCCTTTGAATTGGAGGAAAGTAGATTTCTTCGAATCGTAGGCTCTAATTAACGTCTCGCTTAATTTTGCTTCTCCATGAATAAAATCTTTTCGCCAAAATTGAAACTCACAACTGATTTGCGTCATTGCATTTTCTTTGTCTCGAAAGACTAAATCTAAAGGCGTAACCTTCAAGTAATCGGATATTAATGCGCCATTTTTACGAATGTTTCTAATTAAAACAGGATGAGATAAGCCTCTTGCTGTTTCAGCAGTCCATCCGTACTCACTATTGACCGCTTCAAAAAGGTAATGCCCATCGGAGGTTGGTTTTTCAAAATGGACACAGAAAGTTATAAAAGGACCATTATAAATAATACTGTCTATAAAACTGTTCTTATGAGAAGCCTTATAAACAGGAAAAGGATCAAGCCCATTGAGGTGTTCTGCTATAGGAGGCGCCTGCTTTTTTTGAGCAAATCCAGTGCTTGTATAGAATAAAATGGAAAACAGGAATAAAATTTTTGTAATTGACTTTGGGTGAGATAACATGAAATTAAATTAGGTTTTAATGAATAAAGGGGGCATGTAAACGTGTATTTAGAAAGAATATTTCTTCTAAATAGTTCTGGGGCATGTAAAAAATAATCAATGCTTAAGTATTATTTTACAATAATAGCCTCCAAGTCCTTAACCAACTGTTGCCCTTCTTTTGTTAATTTCTTTAAATTCTCACCACCTGTTGCTTTCGACAAAGCCATGATAATAAAGTTGTCGGCACACAATTCATCAGGATGAATATTATACTGTGTATTTCTTCCCACTTGTTCCCAAAAGCCAGTGATTTCATCAATAGAATAGCCTACATCTTTGTTAACAACCGACCAAACGCCATCTCGATTTTTGACCTCAAATAACTGAAAGGTTAGGTAGCCAAAAAAAGCATTCAAGCTTGAATTATAGGCCTTGTATCTAGAATAAATAACTGGAATGGCTTCAAATTCACGCCCTGTTTCCTTGTCCTTTACAGTGATGGCATACCTCAAATCAACGCCATCTGGATTGTATAAAACACGTTTTTTTAGAAATTCTGATAAATTTAATTTTGATAATTTTTCAAAGCCAATGCGTTGATACAGCGCATCTCGTTTGTCTTTATTGTACCTAGAATAAATGTGGAAAATTTCGTGAATCATTGTCGATAAAAAAGCTTCATTGGCTGCGTCTTTGTCGATTGGCAACATCGCTGTGGGAATGATAATAGAATTATCACGGGTATAATAAACGGAAGAACCATAGTACTTTCCAGTCGTTTTGATTAAGAAAATTTCAGGCAGCTTTAAATTTGGATCAACCATATAACACAACTCTAAGGCTCTGTCAAACATTTTTTTAGTCGCTTCTTTTTCCTCTTTGCTAAACTCTTGCAAATCGTCTTGCAACATTTTTTTGTAGTCTTTCAAGACAGCATCTCTATCGTCTTCCTCTCGATTTGCTTTCATTTGAATGGACATTTCCAAATTGGCAACTTTATCAAAAAAGGCCTCTTTCTCATCTGTAATAATCCATTTGCTTGCTTCACTTTGGGACAGCAAACGATAACCAGGACGTTCTGCTGTAGCCGCCTTTTTGCCACTTTGAGAGGCGCAACCTGTTATTAAAAATAAAATAGAAAGATAGAGCAAAGTCGAAATAAGTGATTTCTGAACGGTCATGACACTAATTTTTTTAGTCTAAAAACGAATAGGAGGGTTACTTTTAAAGATAGTAGACCATCTAATTTTATAATTGAATACTAGTTTGTAAATAGTAGATCGCTTCTGGTCCTGCACAAAATAATAAATCTAAGATGCTCAGATTTGAAACAAAGCCTAATCGATCCTCAAATACTTGAGGGTAAGGGCTTGGTTCAAAGGCAGGATCTTCAGGTTTGGAGTAGTTTTTAGGTAACATACAATTCCTGAAATCGAGCAGATCGTCGGCGGTCTCTTTGGTAAATGTTTCTGTAAACTGAATTGAAGGAGCCATTTGCAAACTATTAAGAACAAGTTCTTGCAAATCTAGACAAAAATCAAACAACAGGTCATATTGCTTGTTGTACAGTATTTCAAAATCATCTTGATAATATTCAAAAAAAGGACTACTTCCATAAGCCGTTTTAAGGCTTCTCCAGTGTAGTGTTTGCCAATTTTTGCTGTTGTCAATTTTAATACTGCGAATGTTTGCTTGCTGATGTTTTCCTTTCAACAAAGGAATGCTTAATGGTATGATACCATTGGCAGTAGCAATGTAACAACGATTACGAAAAGATCCTTTTCGGTAATTTTCGTGTTGTTCCAAGTAAATCAAATCGTGTTTTAAAAATTTGGAATAATACTGAACAGTACCTAAGTACTGAACTTCCATTAAAATAGCTGTGCTCATTGTCGTTAAATTAAGTCTATTCCTCAAAGATGGTGTTTTTTTTAAGAACAGGAATAAAATAAATTGTAAAGCTTTTGTTTTTACTCATTTTATGTAGAAATAAGTTCTTGGCTGAACTATTAGGTTTATAAATTTTATCTTTGTATTCTTTTGATTGTCAAATCTTTATTTTTTTTAGACTTAAAAATGTATATTGTTGATAATCAATAGGGAAAGACTCTTTTAGAAAATCAATAAACTTTTTGTGCGGACTATCGATTTTTATACTTAATATTCAAGGGAAGTTTGTATTTTACAAGGAATTTGAAGACTTTTTTACAATTCTGTAAGAGAAGCCTTAAATTCTAGAAAAAGAATCCTATTTTTGTCGATACTAAAAGTTTCTAGACTTTGTTAAAAAGAAAAAACGCTAGAAACGGTAGTAAAAAAGCATAAATATTCCATTGTTATAACTAAACAGGAGTAGGGATTTTCCCAAAGCTAGATTGTGCAAGAAAATGTATCTTATAAATTACAGAAAATTTAGAATACATTTTTCACAATTCATAAAATGAGCGAATTAATCAGCTTCATTTTAAAACAGGCGGAATGCCTAAAAGTTATAAAAAAATAGCTTATGAAAAGATTTATATTACTCACGTTGATTGTATTAGGAACAAGTTTCGCTGCAAATGCGCAGCAAGAAGCCATGTTTACAAAATACATGTTCAATCCATTGCCCTTTAATCCAGCGATTACTGGAACAACAGGTGCCTTGGATATGGTTTTGTTGCACAGACACCAATGGTTTGGTTTGGAAGGGGCGCCCTTGACACAACATTTTTCAATTCATTCTCCTTTGAAAATAGGAAAAGAAAATGAAAATGCTTCTGTTGGAGGTTTTATAGGACACGATCAAATTGGTGCGACTAGAACCTTCACAGGATATGTCACGTTTAGCTACCGTTTGCGACTTAACAATCCAAAAAAGAAAAATAGAATTATTTATTTGAATATTGGTTTGTCTGGAGGCGTAGGAAACTGGTCAGCAGATTTTTCTGACTTAAATTTAGATGATGCCAATGATCCTTCTTTTCAAAATAATTTGACACCTAATGTATGGTTGCCCAATTTTGGAGCAGGTTTATATTTGCATTCTAAAATGTGGTATGTTGGAATTTCGGCTCCAAAACTTTGGACGAACACGATGCGTACCCGAGGAGCAAACGAAAATTCCGCTTTGCCGATTTCTCAAGAGTACCGTCATTATTACTTGACATTTGGGGGAGCGATTAAAATCAATGATAATCTTGTTATTCGCCCATCTTTCTTATTAAAGAATGTGGGACTTTTTGTTGCCAAAAACAGCCAGAATATGGTTGGAGCACCAACACAGTTTAATGTAGATTTAGGCTTTTTGTTAATGAAGCGTTTCTGGATAGGAGCTTCTTTCCGTTCTTCTGTAGAGGCGGTAATTGGTCAAGGTTCTTCTTTTGATTCTGTGGATTTTTGGATGGGAATGCGTCTTAAAAATGGTCTTCGATTTGGTTTAGCGTACGATTATCCTTTGAACAGTATGTTAGGACCTGGAATTGGTTCTTATGAAGTCATGTTGGGATATGATTTATTCAAAACAAAAGAACTTGAAGATGGTGGTAGAGTGATAGATCCACGATACCTTAATTTTTAAGCTTTTTCAAAGCGCTCGAACGTTCTTAATAACATAATTATAGATAGGAACGTAGAGACATACCTGCTGCGAGTTCATAATAAGGCTTGTAGATAGAACACTTCCAATAGGACTTGGGAGGAAGGAGAACATTAGCACAAACACTATCATACGATCTAATTCACTATTGTTTTGTTAGTGTAATCAATACTGAAATACGATATAGATCCTTATAACTTTTCTTAATAGAACTATGCGATTCTTAAATTATATACTAACCTTTTCTGTTATACTGGCTTTTTGCTTTAGTGCTGATGCTCAGCGTTCTAAAATCAACCGTGCAGAACGTTTGATGGGGCAACATAATTATGCTGCTGCTATCGACATTTACTTGGGTATTTTGGATAAAGGAAATGATGATGACGCAACTATAGGCATAGCAGAATGTTACCGACGTATTGGCAACCCTGATGAAACGGAGTACTGGTATGGATTGGTTTCCAGAATGCCTAATGCGCCTCAAAAGTCTTGGTTGTACTATGCGCAAGCTTTACAACGCAACGGAAAATATAATGAAGCCAAAACCTGGGCTGAAAAATACGTCAGCCAAATCGAGCCGAACAATACACAAGCTATGTGGTTGATCAAGTCTTGTGAAGAAGATGTTGTTCAGGATTTGAAGGCATCTGGAAAGCTTTATAAGGTAAGCCCTGTGGACGAAATTAATACAGAGAACGATGAGTTTTCTCCTATGTATTTCAAAAATGATCTTGTTTTTGTATCTGCTAGAGATCGTAAGGCTTCTACCAAACGATTTAATCGCTGGAGTGAAGAGGAAGACAAACCGTTTACAGAGATTTATACGACCAAACGAAATCAGGTAGGAGAGCCAGATGAGTATATTTATAATTATGGCAAAGTAGAAAAGTTTAGCAAATCATTGAGTTCTAAATACCACGATGGACCTTTGACCTTCAATGCAGAGTTTAACGAGATTTATTATACTCGTTCTAATATGGAAAAATCAGACGATAATATCATTCGTTTGAAAGTGTACCAATCTACAGGCGCACCAAGTAAGTATTCAGAGCCACGTTCATTGCCTTTTAATAGTGATGAATATTCTGTGTTGCATCCTTCTCTTTCAGACGATGGAGAAATCTTATTCTTCGCTTCTGATATGCCTGGTGGCTTTGGAGGATACGATTTGTATGCTTCTTATTTGGAAGATGGTCGTTGGTCGCCTCCTGTTAATTTAGGACCAACAGTAAATACAGAAGGAAATGAAGTCTTTCCTTTTCACCACGAGAGTGGAACCCTTTACTTTGCCTCAAATGGTTTAGTAGGTTTGGGTGGTTTGGATATTTATAAATCTAAAGACAGTTATGGTGCTTGGACCGACCCAGTTAATTTAGGGTATCCAATCAATACCGTTGACGATGATTTTGGTTTTATTATTAACAGCGAACAAACACATGGTTATTTTTCTTCTAGCCGAAAAGGCAAAGGAGGAGATGATATTTATACCTTTACGAAGTTATCTGTTACGATTGAAATTAAGGTTTTTGATGAAGAAACAAATATGCCAATCGAAGCAGCAGATGTCTTTACACCTTGTTCTGAAGTTCAAAACTTCTTGACAAATCAAGAAGGTACCATAATCATGGAATTGCCTTTAAATAAGGCTTGTGACTTTGCAGCAGAAAAACTAGGCTACCAACCCAATTCAGTGCGTTTGTCTTCTAAAAACGAACCTCCAGGAAAAACCTTGTATGTACAAATTCCTTTGAAACTAGAGTGTATCTTTAGTGTTTCGGGGACGATTGTAGATGGCTTGACAAATGCTCCTGTAGATAGTGCTTTGGTGCGGATGCGTTCTTTCTGTGGTAATGAAGAGGATGAGCTTTCTATGTATACAGACGCAGAAGGTAAATACTTGTTTAGAGATGTGCGAGAAGATTGCGATATTCGAGTGACGGTTGAAAAACCTGGCTTTACAAAAGGTTCGGTAACCTTTAAGACAGGAACAGAATGTGGAACGAATGTAGCAGGATTGGATAGTATTGTACGTTCAATTCCATTATATTGTTATGGTCCTTTGTGTGAGAATGATACAATGGGGAAAAAGGGAGATTATCCACCAATAGATCCTGATTCTGATAAATGTGTTTTGGATTCAGTGTCACTTCCAGGAGGAGATGTTAGAATAAATTATTGTAATGGAACAGCAAAAATAGTACGTCCTAACGGATCTATTGCTGATGTAGATGTAGATGGAAATGAGACTGACCGACCAACTATAGGAGATGCCAAACTAGTTAATATTTATTATGATTATGATAAAGCTACTATCAGAAGGGACGCAAGAAAAGGTCTAGATGATTTAGTAACTATTTTGCAAGTGTATCCAGAAGCTAAGATTAAGATTACGTCTCATACAGATGCTCGTGGTAAAAAAGGGTACAACAAACGTTTGTCAAAGCGTAGAGCAGAATCTGTTGTTCGTTACTTAATGGATAAAGGAATTGATAAGAATCGTCTGAAGGCGAAAGGAATGGGGGAAGAGGTGATGATTAATGATTGTTATGATGGGGTAGAATGTAGCGAAGAACAACATCAAGAAAACCGTCGTACAGAATTTATGATTATAGAATATATCCCACCTGCATTTAAAGATGGTAAATCTGAGAAACCTGAGAGTATTAAAATAAACCCTTGTAATAATTGCCCTGGAGCCTCAGAGGTAGAAGGAGAAGTTGAAACGATAGAATCCTCTACAGGAGACTTTTAAATACTGATAAAGAACAATATAAATTTAGAAAGCGTTTAGGAATTTTCCTAAACGCTTTTTTTTATGTCTGTCTATGTCTAGATGAGTAGTTTTTTTCTTGATAATAAGAAACTAAGAAGTGTTGTGGAAAGGTTGAAAATTGAGCTTTCAAGACCTGAAAAATGAAACTTGGTTTGGAGAAAACTACTAAAGCTAAGAAAAAAAAATGAATAATGCAAGCCTTAAAAACAATAATCATTTACAAGGCTTTAATTGAAAAAAATACTTGTTTTTCTGCTTTAAAAGTCGTATCATTAGCCCGTCTAAATTTGTTTAGAGACTATTTATTAGATTATAGAACAAGGATAAGCAATTTTCCAAATTTCATACGACACTATGTTTAAAAGTAAGACTGATTTTAATGCTTTTGATAAAAACAATACCAAGGTTGATAATCCAAAAATTACGAAGGTAAAAGGATTTTCAAAAGCAGGCACGAAGAAATTAATGGGCAAAATAGGAGAACGAACATTTTACCATTTAATTTTGGAATACTTTGTAGACGATAAAGGCAAAGTAGAAGGGCATTTCTTGGATCTTGGTGAAAACAAGAAACTAAGGAAGCATTTTGAACAGGTAGAAATGAAATCGGGGAAGTTGGAAAAGAGTATGTCTGAAACGGCTAAGAAAGCTTGTGCAGGTGAAATCTACATCCAAGAAATTAAAGGAAGTAAAGTAGTCCATTTTGAACCTTCTGAGGGATCAAAAGTGCCAAAAGCACAATGGCCTAAAATCTTAAAAACCTTAAAGCCGTTTTTAAATGGTTTGAAAGCAGTTGTCGTACTTGCTGGAGAAGTCGTTGGAGCGGAAGAAGATAGCAAGGATGAAAGTGCTTCTGCCGAATCGACAGCAACAACAGGAGATGGCACACAAACCGATGTTGATTCAACATCCGTTACTGCAAAAATCAAGGAACTTGTCTTGGGAATTACTGGAATCTTAAAAGAAGAGTTACCTAAAGTAATTGTACCAAATATTAAAGCAAAAAAGGCTAATCAGAAAGATGCCGATACGACAGACGATTTGTTTAGTAAACTAGATGAATTGAAAGAAGTGTATGAAAGTGCAGGTTCTGACATTCAACAAAAAATTGAGAAACATTACGATTCTATTATGAATCAAATACCTAAACTAGAAAAAGTAAGAACGGCTATTCATAGTTTATTGGGTATTTCAGACAATGATGCTGCATCAGAAGAGCAACCTGGAGACACAGAGGAAGTCAAACGATTGAAAGCATTATTGGCTTATGCAACTAAGGAAGCAGATGAGATTTGGGAACGTTTCAATAAAACCAAGCGAGAAATCTCAAAAGCTAGTTCTCAGGTCATCAAAGGTGGCGATCAATTGTTAAAAGCATTATTTAATTAGACACAAACTCACTTACTGGACTTTCTTATCCAGCAATAGTTCGGTAAAAAAACCTTATTAGATTGATTTGTAGATACTTATTAGATTTTACTGAATAATTGTAAATCAATCTAATAAAATGGTGTTTTTTAAATTTTGCTTAAAAATTAAAAATTACTGAACTGTTAATCTAGATAGTATAAATTATAATATTATGCCAGCAGAAAAGTCAAAAATATTCAAAAAAGCACAAAAAGAACTTGACCTTCTAAGAAAATTAAGAAAAAAAATTCGGGCTGAAATGCCTACGGAAACTAATTTCGGTACGCAATTACTGATGGGTCTTTTAAATAAGAAATTAGACAAGATAGAGGCGAAAATAAAAGAAGCTGAGAGAAAGCTAGCAGAAGCAATAAGTGCTTCAGATATAGTGAATCCTGAAGTTCTGGACAAAGTAAAAGACATTGTAGAGGACGTTGCAGAAGGCAGAACTGATGAAGCGATTGAAACCGTAAAAGATATTGCACAAGACAAAGTGGATGAAATCATTGATGAGAAAATCAAAGATGAAACCATTGCTCAAACAGCTAAAGATATTCTTGATCGTACCATGGATGGCGATTTTGATGGTGTGGTAGATGTTGTTAAGGATGGGGCAAAAGATAAAGCGGAAGAAGTCATTGACAAACATGTCAAAAATGAACAAATAGCAGAAATCCTAAAAGATGTTGTGGATGGTGCAATTGATGGAGAATGGGATACCTTATTGGATATTGTCAAAGATGGTGTTGTTGATATCGCAGAAGGTAAGCTAGAGGAGTTTATTGATAAATTAATAGAACTATTTGAAGCTCAAATTAAGATTAAAATTGAGTTTGATATGACGGAGGAATCAAAGCTATTGATTCCTAAAGCATTGCAAGAAGCTAAGAAGAAAACAGGTCCTCATTGGAGTGTTGAGTTGTTGAAAAATTTGACCATTCGCTTGGGCAAAGAAACGGTTGTTATTATAAAAGCAGAAATCAAACACTTAACTTCTGAAGGGGGCTTAAAAATACTGACTCAAATTGCGAAAGATGCCTTAATTGCAACCCTAAAAAGTGGTTTGGCGGGTCGAAAAATCAAGGACATTCTTAAAGAATTAGTAGCACAAATTGCAAAACATCCTGAGTTTAAGAAAATCATCAAAGATTTCAAACGTAAGATGCTAATCATGTTTATTCGTGTATTAGAAGAGGAAGTAGAAAAAACAGTAGGTCCTGTTGTAGATGCTTTTATTCGAGTACACACGCCTTGGGCGGGGACGCTTTTGGCTACAGGGAAACAAACGATGAAAATAGGGCCACTTTGGGGCTGTGTGAATTTAGCTTTAAGTGTTCAAGCGGACTTGTCGGCTAAATTGACGGCTAAAAGAAAAGGATTAGGTGCAAAAGGGAAAGGCGGTTTGTCAGGAAAAGTCTACGCAGGAGTAGGAATTTCTATTGGTTTTGATGTTCCTATGATCGGAGATATTTCTATAGAAGGAGGGGTGCAAGGTGGACCAGAGGTGAATGCATCTGCAAGTCTTGAATTTAGTTTCAAAAATGCTGTTGTTCATGCGAAAGTAGTTCCTGTAACAATAGATATAGATATGTCAGCACGTTTGTATTTGGAAACACCAATTCCAAATCGAATTCTCAAATATGTACCTGCTTATCTGTCAAGTACGACAGTGATTGATGAAACCTTATACTACCCACTTGGGCGTATTAATGTGTTGACGGCAACTACTCCAGGATATACGCTTACATTTGATATGGTTAATAAAAAATATGCTTACATTGGATCTTCGGGTAAGTATAACATCGATGTTCATCCTAGAGTGAAAGCTTATTTGAAGGATGCGAAAGAAGCAATCGAAGAGGCGGCACAATCTGTTTTGGATGCGGTAAACCCAACGAATTGGGATTTAAACCCATTTGATGAAGATGGTTGGGCAGGTGGTTGGTTCTAGAAACCAGATACTTTTGACCTAAAATAAATAAAGCTCATTCCATATCGGGATGAGCTTTATTTGTAAGTAAGTAGATGGACAAAATTAGTAGCTTAAAAATTGGAGTATATTTTTTTTGCTAAGGACTTGTAAAACGCAGCTTTAGCGGGCTAAAGCGAGGCTTTTTAAGGAAAAAAGCGGACAAAAGATGCCCAATTTAATGCTAAAAACTTTTGTCCAACTACTTACTACAGTGTAACATAAATTTTCAACATTTATTAAGCGAGCCTTTTTGCGAACTTCTTCGTCCTATCCTCGTTCTGATAGCTAAGGCTATCAAACTGCGGGAGTCCTCGAATTTCATCAAAAATCCTCTGTAATAAAAGTCAAAACTTATGTTACACTGTACTTACTGTATTCTTTTTATTCTTGTAATAAGACCTCAAGAATAGGTTCGGCTTTGGCTCCCAAATAGGTAAGAGATTCTCTACTAAGGTGTTTTTTGTAATTGTTTATTAGTGCTGCTGAAACCGTCGATAAATCTTGTGCCTCTAAATGTAAAACCTCATTGGCTTCTTTACTAAAGGTAAATCCACCTTCGTTTAGTTTAAGTTTTACAACAAAACTAGGGAAATTATCTAAAGGCAAAAACTCTATTAAGGCACCTGTTTTTGCTTCTTTCTTAATTCGATAGGTTAAGATTTCTTCTTTATCATTAGAAACTAAAACGGCTCCTTTTTCTGTCAAAAACATCGAAAAGGAAGCTAAAGAATCTTTTACTTTTTGAACTTGATCATCGGGCCAACCTTCTAATTTTTTGCTTTCCAAATCGGAGAACTTCCACAATTGACCAAATAATTGTTGCAAGAAAGGAGACGCTTCGTTTTGGGAATATGCTGCTTCATTTGCTTTGAGCGAACGTTCTTTTAAGTCGTCTAAAAAATCATCTAAATAGGCACTGATGTACTCTTTTGCCAAGTTGTGGCGACCTAATTTAGCAGCTTTCATAAAGCGGTAAGCTTTGTTTGAATCGCCTTGTGCATAAAAAACAGTTCCCAAACCATAAAGCGCATCTTTTTGGCGTAGCCCTTTTGCTTTGGCTAGCGGTGTATAGATGTCCTCTGCTGCTTGGTATTTTTTTAGTCCTAATAAAGCGCCTGCTTTTAGCAATAAAACACGTTCGGTTAAGCTTTGATCCTCTGTTGTTTCTTTGACCAATTTTTCAGAATCATCTATGGCTTCTTGAAATTGTTCCAGCTCAATTTTAGTTTGGATCAACATAAAGAACGCTTCTGTTTCTTTGGGATCAAGCTCAATACAAGTTTGCAAAGCCACTAAAGCCTTGTCTAATTGCAAAGCATATAAGCAAGCTTGTCCTAGTGTTCGATAAAACATAGAATGTTTTTCTTCTACCAGTTCTGCTGCAAACCCTAAATGTTCAGCTGCTTTGGTAAACGAATCTTGGTTTAGTAAACTTTGCCCATAGTTAAATTGGTGCATGTGGTTCTCTGGGGCAGATTCGATCACCTGTTCGTACAAAGGAAAGGTTTCTTCAACACGACCTAGTTCTTTTAGAATGTTGATTTTGGAAAGTGTCCCAATTTCATTAAACTCTTTTTGAGCTGTTAAGAACAATTCAACATCCACCAAAGCGGCTTCATGCTGTCCTAACCCACTCAAGGCATCTGCACGATATAGGTAAGCAGATAGTTCTTCGGGATCAATCAAAATAGCTTGATTAATAAAATCTAAACCTTGCTCAAATTCTTGATGTTGTGTGATTAAAAAACTTGCTTTTGAAATCAAAGCAATACTGTTTTTAGGATCCAATAGAAGTACTTTGCTCCAAATAAGTTGAGCATCGTCAAAGCGTCCTAGCAATTGTTTTAACTGACCAAATTTAACCAAATACACTAAGTTGTCCGACTCAAACTCTAGTGCTTTTGCCAAACAAACTTCTGCTTCATCATAACGTGGAATGGATTCCAATAAAAGCGATTCCGCTAAATAATAGTACCCAAAAGCTTGTGTTGGATGCTCTGAAACAGCCTGTTTGGCGAGTTCTTGATAGGTTTCGTATTGGTAATTTATGACAGCCGTTTCTAAGGCTTCGATCAGTTGCACTTTATCCATCGTTATGGTTTTGAATTATCGTGAGAAGTGTTTTTCTCCTTAAGAAAACTTATAACGGAAGATACTAAATTTAGTACAAAAAGGGAATTAATAAAGGAGTATTCTTTTGGTAGCTTTGATAACTTTCTAGATGACCGTATTTTTTCTTGGAAGCCTTTTGTAATAAAGGAATTCCACTAACAAAAACCAATAGAAATGTAATCCAAAGAGGGCTGATAATTGCCAACCATTCCCAGCTTTCTAAAGAAGGAATGGCACAAACAAAAACGCCAAGCCAACAAAGTATTTCACCTAAATAATTGGGATGCTGTACCTGTTTCCAAAGACCAGTTTCTATAAATTGGCCATTATTGACAGGGTTTTGACGAAAGGAAAATTTCTGCTGATCGGCAATCGTCTCGATGAGTAAGCCCAAAGCCCAAATCCCAATTCCAAGGATGTGAACAGCACCAAATTCAATGTTTGGTGTTTGATAAATTATGATAACAGGGATAGACAAGATCAAGACACTAAGTGCTTGAAGTGTCCAGAAGCCAGCAAATCGAATGAATTGCTTCCGCATTTCGTCAAAACGATCGTCTTTGCCCATTGCATGAATGCGCTTGAATAGATAACTCCCTAAACGAAAACTCCAAAGAAGAATCATTCCCAGTAGCAAATGATGCATCAAACTATCGGCTGCTGTGAACCACAGAACGACTGTCAAAGCAACAAAACTGAGGCTATAAAATAAATCTGTAGCCTTGTCGCTCTGCTGTTTGTAGCCCCAAAATAGACCAATTGCATTAATGATGAGGACTGTAAGAATAGATTCGAGTAACATATTTAATTGGTTTTAAGTAATTATTACAATAAAGGCTAAAAAAATCAAGAAGCTCTTATGCATGATGAACACTTATTTATGACAATAGATGGTCTAAAAAGATACGTCGTTTTCGCTAAAAGGCTGTACATTTATGCCCAATATTCACGACCTTATTTAAGAACGCCTAAGTATAATTTAGAATAGGACAAAATTATTATGATAAAAAAAATACTTAGCGATTTTGCTAAAGTGCCTACTCACATTCTTTATTTGTTGGGAGCGGTGTTCTTTATACAACTAATAGACGCATCTTTGTTTATATTGTTCAACTTTCATCTAAAAAAGATGGGCTATGCTGATAGCGAAATTGCGCATTTAATCTCTTACAAATACGCCGCAGTGGTTCTATTTGCCTTCCCTTTGGGTTTGTTTATAAAGGGGAGAAAGTTAGTGCAGTTCTTTCGAGTCGCTTCGATTTTAACCCCAATTTTGATTCTACTAGTCTTGTTTTCTCTGGAATACGGGTACACGACATTGGTCTATGGATTGGTGTTTTTATTTGGAATGAGTGCGATTTGTATTAGTGTGACAGCGATGCCTTTTATTATCTTGAATACACCCAAAGAACAACATTCGGAAGCGGTTACGCTTTATTTTCAAGTATTTAGCGCTACTGCTTTTGTTTCAGGTATGTTGAATTATATTTTAAATTCTATGGCACCTGATTTTTTTACAGAAGGAGTAGTTTTGAAAATCTTTGGTATTTTGGGCTTTATGAGCGCTTGGTTTGTTTCTAAAATTAAGGTAGAGGAAAATATTTCGAATCGAGTGCCTATACGAACCTTTGTGCAGGCTTATGATTGGAAAAAAATAGGGATTGCCGTCTTCCCAACTATTTTAATTGCAACAGGAGCAGGCTTAACCATTCCATTCATCAATTTATTCTTTTTGGGAGTGCATGGAATTGAATCCAAAGCATTTTCCTTATTTGGTTCTTTGAGTTTTGTTTTGGTAACGATTGTCATGCTGTTTGTCCCTGCTATTCGTCGTCGATGGGGCTATAATGTAATTGTAAATGGCTTTCAAATTCTAGCCGTTTTTGCTTTATTTATAATGGCAACCACCGAATGGTATGCGAGTTGGGAATGGGCTGCGACAGTTGCCGTGGTTGCTTTTTTGATTCGACAACCACTCATGCAAGTGTCCTCTCCTGCGATTACAGAAATGACGATGTATTATGTTGGTGAGCGAAATCAAGAAATGATGGGCGCTTTGAATGCTTCGATTTGGTCGGGCGCTTGGTTTTTTAGTTCGGTTATTTTTGGGTTTTTGCGGGCTTGGGAAGTCGCTTATGTCAATATTTTTATGATGAC
>CALDEP010000470.1 GCA_937942475.1 uncultured Aureispira sp. | reverse complement strand
TTGATTTCTCTAGAGGTATATTGCAAGCCATTGTGCAAGCCTTTTAGATAATATTTTTCCGCTTTTTTATAATCTCCTGTTCTAAGGTATAAGTCTCCTAATCCTGTAAAAGAGTGATGGTGTTCGTCTCCTTTTTGGACGACTTTTAGAAACAATTTTTCTGCTTCTTCATAATTTTGAAAGCCATACAATTCAATACTCGCCAAGGTATCCAACAAACTCAAATCGTGGGGCATTATTTCTAAGCCTTTTGTGGCTAATTCATGAGCTTTGGTATAGTTGCGGAACGGAGTCATCAACAAATAGGCATAATTATTTAGCAAGATCGTGTCATCAGGGCAAAGCTTTAGTCCTTGTTCATAATATTGAACGGCTTGTTCTGTACGACCAACATCTTGGCACAACAAGGCTGCATTTCGATAAGAAACAATGTTTCTAGGCGTTTTATAAGACTTTATATAGTAATGTAATACTTGATCAACATCTTCTAGTCGCTGTCCTTTTTTTATATAATGGGTGTGTATAATCGTAGCAAACCCAAAAGAAGCGGGGGCATTTTCGGGATCTAGCTCCATTGCTTTTTCATAAAAAAAGAGCACCTTTTGATGGTTGTTCCATTCTGTTTTCATTCGATTAGCCAACAAGGTATAGATCTTGGAATAGGGGACTGGATTCATTCGAAAGAAAGGCAAATAGTCTTCTATGACATTTATATGAAGCTCTAAGAGCATTCGAAGCGGATTTTTAAAGGTATTCCAACCTTCAGATACTTTAAATTTATATTGAGCATAATTTAAAATTAAAATCTGATCCTGTAAAGTTCTAAGCCTTTCTTCTGGAATGTATTGAAGTAATAATTCATGTGCCAAGCCTTCAATATCTGCTTGGTTTTCATTGGATAAATAGGCAACAATAGTGAGTGGAATTTGTAATTGTTCTACGATTGCCGCATTATTTTGCAGCAATCCTAAGGCAATACTTTTGTTGGTTTCTTCGGAGGATAATAATAAATTGGTTAATTGCTCGATTTCTTGTTTTGTGAAGCTCATAGCTTAAAAGTAATTTATTTTTGGTGCTTTTGCAACAAAAGCGCTTGCTTAATTTAGAAGTGATTCTTAGTGTAAAGGATCGTAAGCTGTTTCTAAAAACTATAAGAATCGTTCATTATCACAAGAAAAAATAAATCTTAAAATTTGCTTTCTTGGTTATTTGGATGGAATGCCTTAGGTTTGCGCTCAATTTCAAACCTTATTCAAAAAAGATAAACTTAGTAGGCATGAAACTTTGGCAAAAAGAAGGAGCTATTAACAAAGAAATTGAACGATTTACCGTAGGAAAAGACCGTGAATTAGATGTTTTATTAGCAGAGCATGACATTACAGGTACTTTGGCACATATTACCATGTTGGAAAGCATTGATTTGTTGACCAAAGAAGAATTGGATATTTTAGTAAAAGAACTAAGAGGACTCCATAAAGAAGTTTTAGCTGGTAATTTTGAAATCGAGGATGGGGTAGAAGATGTGCACTCTCAGGTAGAGTTGATTTTGACCAAACGTCTAGGAGATGTTGGTAAAAAAATTCACAGTGGTCGTTCTAGAAATGATCAAGTTCTGGTGGATTTAAAATTATTTACTCGTACAGAGTTACGTGGAGTCGTCGAATTGATCGTTCCTTTATTTGATCAATTAATCAAATTGAGCAATCAATACAAAGATGTCAAAATTCCAGGATACACGCATTATCAAGTTGCCATGCCTTCTTCTTTTGGCTTGTGGTTTGGTGCTTATGCAGAGAGCTTGGTAGATGATATGCACACTTTATTGGCAGCTTTTCGTATTACCAACAAAAATCCATTGGGTTCGGCTGCTGGTTATGGTTCTTCTTTTCCATTGAACCGTACAATGACTACCGACTTATTGGGCTTTGATGACTTGAATTATAACGTTGTTTATGCTCAAATGGGACGTGGAAAAACAGAGCGTTCTGTAGCACAAGCCTTGTCTTCTGTTGCGAGTACGTTGAGTAAATTGGCACAAGATGTTTGTTTGTACAACAGTCAGAACTTTTCATTTGTGAAGTTTCCAGATCACCTAACAACAGGGTCTAGTATTATGCCACACAAAAAGAATCCTGATGTATTTGAGCTGATTCGTGCTAGATGTAATAAAATGATGGCATTGCCCATCGAAATTGCAATGATTACCACCAACTTGGCTTCTGGTTATCACAGAGATTTACAAATTATCAAAGAAAGCTTCATTCCTGTTTTTGAAAACATGAAAAGCTGTTTGCACATTAGCAAATACATGTTGGAGAATATTATTGTGAATGACAGTGCTATTCACGACGATAAATACAAGTATATCTTTAGTGTTGATGTTGTGAATAACATGGTTTTAAATGGAACTTCATTTAGAGATGCCTACAAGCAAGTTGGTTTGGATATCGAAGCAGGTAGCTTTGAACCGATCATGGACTTGCAACATACACACGAGGGTAGCATGGGGAATTTGTGTAATGATAAGATCAAAGGAATGATGGATGCTGTTATGGCAGAGTTTTCTTTTGATAAAATGGATGCTGCCTTGGCTAGTTTACTAGGAGAATAGGCGTCAAATATATTTTAGCAATAAAGCTAAGGTTTAATGTATTATCTAGAATTGCAAAATATTATTTATTTCCCTTACTTAATTTCGTGCTTTTACGAAACAAAATTTTAACTTTGGGGCATAATCTTAATTCAATTCTATTAAAAATAATTTTATATAATCTATAGAACAATGAATCCAAAACAGTTAATTCTTGACAAAATTAAAGCAAATGGTGGGTGGGTAAATACACACGCACATTTGGATAGAGCTTATACTTTAAATGAGGATAATTTTAGCTATTCTTATTCTTACTTAAAGGAAAAATGGCACTTGGTAGATGAAATGAAAAAAGCAGCGACTGTAGATGATATTTACAAGCGTATGTGTAAAGCTACGGAAGTTTTATTGGAGCAAGGTACACAGGCAATGGGTACGTTTATAGATGTAGATGATAAAATAGAAGATAAAGCAATCAAAGCTGCGCACAAATTGCGTGAGACTTATGGCAGCGACATCGAAATGCGTTTTGCTTGTCAAGTACTAAAAGGAGTGATAGATCCTAAAGCTCGTTATTGGTTTGACATGTCTTTGGACTTTGTGGATATTGTTGGTGGTTTGCCTGCAAAAGACTTTGGTCGTGAAGAGGAGCATTTAGACATCTTGATGTCTTCTGCAAAGGAACATGGAAAATTGGTACACGTACATGTGGATCAATTTAACACAGATGAAGAAAAAGAAACAGAACAATTGGCTCGCAAAACCATCGAACATGGTATGCAAGGAAAAGTATCTGCAATTCACTGTATTTCTTTGGCTGCACATCCTAGAAAGTATCGCCACGAGGTATACGATTTGTGTCGCGAGGCAGATATGCACATTATTTCTTGTCCTACGGCATGGATTGATCACAACCGCACAGAGCGTTTGCAAGTAAGTCACAACTCCATTACTCCTGTAGATGAAATGATTCCTGCTGGATTGACGGTAGCCTTTGGTACAGATAATATCTGTGATATTTACAAGCCGTTTTCTGATGCTGATTTGTGGACAGAAATGCGTGTGATGTTAGAAGCTTGTCATTATTATGATATTGATAATTTAGTAAAAATTGCTACAGAAAATGGTTTAAAAGCTTTGGGAATCGAGAAGAAATAAGACCATAAAAAATAGATAGAATACATAAACTGCTTGGATGTTCGTCATTCAAGTAGTTTTTTTTTTGAAAAAATAGAACTTAATTTATTTTTTCCCTCGCTGATTTATAGTTAGTTATATTTTTGGAGTATATTAAAAAAAGAGTCTTTTTTTTATTTTTCGAAAGTTGGATATGAATTTGATTAAGGAAAGGTGATATACCGTTATTTTTAACCTAAATTTTACTTAAATGCAATACGTGATCGTTTTTTTAATTGCGTTATTTTGTTCCCCCATCTTAGGACAAAAAGAATTCACGATTAATGTTCATGAAATAAGTGACCCAGATGGGCTTAATCCATTGACTTCAAAAGCGGCTAATGCCGAGAATATTGAAGACAATATTTTTTGCCGCCTACTAGAATTTAATCGAGAAACCTTTCAATTAGAACCAGCATTAGCCCTTGATAGACCTATTATTGAGACTTTAACGAAAGGAAAGTACCGAGGGGGCATGTCTTTGACTTATGAGATTCGTCCTGAAGCAACTTGGGATGATGGGACTCCTGTGACTGGAAATGATTATTTGTTTACCATTAAAGCCGTCAAACATCAAGGCGTTAACAGTGGTGGACGTCGATTAAGAGCTGAATTTATTGCCGATGTAGTCGTAGATGCTACTAATCCTAAGAAGTTTACGATTTTTTCTAAAAGGCTTATATTTATGGCAGAGGCAATCAGTGGAAACTCTTTCCATATTATGCCAGAGCATATTTATGATCATAAAAAAGTCTTGCGTGGAATTTCAATTGCAGAATTAAATGCTAATAGAACAGCCTATTCTGAAGTAGTAAATTTATTTGCCGATGATTTTAATGGAGAGAAATATTCAACCGAAGAAGGATTTGTAGTAGGCTGTGGGCCTTATAAAATGGCGGAATGGTCTCGAGATATAATTACTTTGGAGCGTAAAGCCAATTGGTGGGGAGACAAAGTAGAGAATAAATACCTAAAAGCATACCCTTCTAAAATTAACTATCAGATTATTCCATCGATCGGACGAGCTTGTTCAAAATTTGAAAAAGGAGAAATAGATGTGATTAGAAATGTTCCTTCTCTACGATTTAAAGAAGCCAAAGAGAATGAAACGTATCTTGAAATGGCTGAATTTCACGATCCCTCTCAGTTTGCTTACCATTATTTAGCTTTTAATTCTAAAAACCCCAAATTATCGGATAAACGTGTACGAGAAGCCATTGCCTGTGCGGTAGATCAAGACCGTATTGTGAATGAAGTGTTTGGAGGCGAAGCCATGAAAGTCAAAACGCCTATTTCTCCACATAGAATGCATTATAATATTTCTATTCAAGAGACAGGGTATGACTTAGAAAAGGCAAAAGAATTATTATCAAAAGCAGGTTGGAAAGATACCGATGGCGATGAGGTTCTAGATAAAAAAATTGATGGCGAACAAGTGAAATTACGCCTAAAGTATAATTACAACAAAGGGAATGTTGTTCGCAAAGAAATTGGCGAAATACTGAAAAGAAGCTTGGCTAAAATTGGAATTAAAATGGATTTATATCCAATTGATTTCTCAGATTTGCTGCAAATTGCAGATGATAGAGCCTATGAAATTATTGCCTTAGCTTGGGTAAACACGCCCGGTTCTGATGATTTAAAAAACGTCTGGCATACTTCTTCAGATGTCTCTGGTGGTGGCAATCGGGTTGGTTTTGGCAATGCTAGAACAGATCGTATGATTGATGAAATCCTAGTTACTTTAGATGAAGAACAAAGAAAGGAATTATACCTTGAATTGCAAGAGGCAATTGTAGAAGAGCATCCTTATGTTTTTCTAGTCGTTCCTAATCAGTTGATTATGATTCGAAAAGGCTTTGATTATCCACGCTTAGGACCTGTTAGTCCTGGTTTTGTGGCGCGTTGGTTTCAACAGAAATAAGTGAGTTTTTTACTTCTTTGAGAACTCGTATGACAATAAAAAAAAGTGAGCTTTGGGATTAACCATTTTAAGATTTTAGATCTTAGATCGCTCTGCTTTTAGCTTTTAGACTAAATAGCTAATTAATAAGCATTTAGTCTAAAAGCGCAGCGATCTAAAATATAGTATCTAATATCTAAAAATTACTTAGAAGCTACCTAGATTTACAAATCTCCACACAATTTCTCTAAGAATCAATTTTTTTTATAAAAATAAGATGGAAATAGAAGTTATTCTTTGATAGAGTAGCTTCTATTTTTTTAGGTAAGGACGAAGCTTTTCATGGACTGTTGTTCCATCTGTAATTGTATAAAGGGTATGGGCGGTTGTTTTGCCTGTCTCGCCAGTAACTAGACTTGTAATATCAAAAGACCAGCCTAGAAAGGTAATTTGAACGGTTACTTCTACAATATCTTGAAGCTTAATTACAAGCAATTTGCCATCTCCCTTTTTAATTAGAATACGTTGTTCGGTCAATCCATAAGCTTCATCTTCTTTTTTCATCAAAAACACAGCGATTGCTATACAAATAATGGCAGGAATGGCTCTAGAAAAGACATAGAAAAAGTTACTAAAAGAGCGTTCTAAACCTGCACAGGAATAAATAAGATAACAGAAGCCAAGTAAAGAAAAACACAGACAGACTCCAATTACAATGCTGTAAGGGGTGAATTTTGGAATGCCTGCCCATAGTAGTTCTTCGTGGGATTCTAAGTGCTTTTTGAGCTGCTGTGTTGCTTTTTCTGTTTTTGTCATGGGGATAGTAGCGATTTACCTAAGTTTCAAAACTTGCCATCTAAGATAGGATATTTTAGTAAACCTCCTCAAAAAATCTAATAAATGAACAAATCTTTATATGGATTTGCTCCCTTTTCAATTAGACCTTTATGCCTCAAACTAAAGG
>CALDEP010000469.1 GCA_937942475.1 uncultured Aureispira sp. | reverse complement strand
GTGCCAGGGCGATGCCCTTAGAGGTGGTGTTGGAGCGCTGCCCTTAGAGATGGTGTCAGGGCGATGCCCTTAGAGGTGGTGCCAGGGCGATGCCCTTAGAGGTGGTGTTGGAGCGCTGCCCTTTTTGGTCGTATTGCACCTATTGCTAGGGGAAATTTTCCTTGCAACAATTTGATAATCAAGCTAAAAAAATGCCCAAATCAACTTAATTTATCCAGAATCCTCTATAAAAAAATCCTAAAAAAGAAAAAACCACCCCTTCTAATGCATAGAAAGTGTGGTTCTCTTTTATAGAACAAAAAGGCCGTAAAATTACAAGCCCAATTCTTTTTTCAATTTTCCAGTAGCATCTGTACCACCTTCACAAGCCATTAATGCTTTCTTATCAAGGATATAAGCATAACCATGCTTCTTGGCTACCGTTTCTATCCCCTTCTCAAATTTCTCATACATGGGTTTAGATAAAGCTCTTTCTTTGGCTAACAACTGACGATCGGCATCATTGGTTTGGTTTTCCAAATCTTGTTGCATTTTTTGCAACTTCGCTTCTGCTTCTTGCTGCTGCTTGGTGGACAAAGCCCCCATTTTCACTTCTTCAATTACCTGTGTATAATATTTAGCAATTGCTTTTTTCTCTGTATCCAGTTGTTTCAGCAATTGCTTTTGAAAAATTTCTAAAGCGACTTTAGTATTTTTATACTCTGGCATCGCTTTGAGGACTTCGTCAGTATCAATATACGCCATAGTATACTGTCCTTGCATAGCAAAGTTGGTACACAAAAGTAATAGAGCACTTAACAAAAAGCCTCTTAACAATGGATTAAACAATTGCCCCATCTTAATTCCCTAAGCTTTTGATTACATCTGCTGTTAAGTCTTTGTCATCAGCAGCAAAAATTAAAGTAGCGCCATCAGGAGCGGTAAAGACAAAATCATATTTTCTGTCTTTTGCTAATTTTTGAATGGCATTGTATACTTTTTCTTGGATGGGTTTCACCAAACTTTGACGTTTTTTAAACAACTCTCCTTCTGGTCCAAAGCGTCCTTTTTGTAAGCTACGTACCGCCTTCTCTTTATTAACAATTTCATCTTGCTTTGTCTTACGCATTTCATCACTCAACAAAGGCTCACGAGTTTGATACTCCCGATACATCGTTTCGATTTGATCGTATTCTTTCGCAATTTCTTGTCTCCAGCGTTCTGCTTGCTGCTCCAACTCTTTTTGTGCTGTTGCGTACTCTGTGACAGAATTCATAATTTTTTCCATATCAACATAAGCAACCTTTGAGTATTGAGCATGTGCTGTAGACAAACCAAACATCAAGAAGATGACTAGCAATGATAGTTGTTTCATAAAAGTTTTTTATTTAAATTAAAAAAGTAGTTCGTAAATTTGTATCCTATTTTGAGTACAAGACAAAAGTAGAGCGCGCTTCTTTCTCACTAAAACAGTTGTCTTATAGTCCATCATACTTATAACAAGATTTTTGCCAAGTTTACAACAAATTACAAAAGGAATACGCAAAATGGCTTCTTTTTTTAGTAAAGCAAGATGCCTTTTAACATAAGTTTAAAAAAAAATCGTAAAACTTGCCTTCTTATATCCTTTTAGCTAAATCAATTCTTGATACATTTTATTATCATCCAAAACCACGCACACCATGAAATATTTGATCCTTAATTTATGCTTTTTCTTTTGTATTTCAACGACCTATATTGCTTGTTCTTCTAGTGTTAATACCACAAGCACAACTAGAACCGATTCAAACTACCAACTGCTTTCTATAGATAAATCCATTAAGAACTATGTCGATCAAAAAATTTACTTAGAGGGAACTGAAAGTTTAGAAATAAATCAGCACATGATGAAAACTTCCTTTAGTTTAGAAGGGGAAGCAGAAGAGAAACATCTTTATATTGATTATAACAATGGGCAACAAATTGTCGGTTATTATAAAAATATACGCCTTCCCAAAGATCAGAAAAAACATAAGTTCTACGGTACGGCAAGAAAAATGAGTGGCGCAGGAAAAGGTGGTGGCACATTCACCGAATATTATCTAGACTTGGATAAGGTAGAATAAAGAAATTTGAAGATTTGAAATTAATAACTCATTTACGCAAACAATTGATTAGGCTGGCAAAAAATCAATGTTCTCATATCAAATTTTCTTAATGCTAAATACTAATTTTCAAATCTTCAAATTCTCAAATCAAAAAAGCTATTCAACTGGTA
The DNA here is from genome assembly GCA_937942475.1 of uncultured Aureispira sp. Classification (GTDB taxonomy): domain Bacteria; phylum Bacteroidota; class Bacteroidia; order Chitinophagales; family Saprospiraceae; genus Aureispira. The sequence goes on along the minus strand of CALDEP010000469.1, from coordinate 16,936 downwards.
AAATCCAATCAATGCTAGGTTTCCCTTGCTTTTCCAAATAAGCATTGGCTTGTGAAAAATGCTTGTTGCCCAAAAAGGCAGTCCCTGCTAATGGAGAAGGATGTGCTGCTTCTAAAATCAAGTGCTTTTCAGCGTCTACCAAGACGGCTTTTTTCTTGGCAAAATTTCCCCAAAACATAAAGACAACGCCTTCACATTCTTCAGAGATTTTTTTGATAACAGCATCTGTAAAATGCGCCCAGCCAATCTTTTGATGTGAGCCTGCCTTTTTATGCTCCACAGTTAAAAAGGCATTCAACAAAAAGACGCCTTGATCTGCCCATTTTTCTAAATTTCCATGCGTAGGCTTTTCAAAACCTGGCATATCTTCCATCAACTCTTTATATACGTTCCGTAAAGAGGGCGGAACTTTGGCTGTTTTGGGAACAGAGAAAGACAAACCATGTGCCTGACCTGGTCCATGATAAGGATCTTGCCCTAAAATAACCACGTTCACTTCTGACAAAGGTACTTTGTTAAAAGCATTAAAAATCAAATTCCCTGGAGGATAAATTGTTTTTCCTTCAGCATTGGCATCTTTTAAGAAGGTTTTTATTTTAGTAAAGTATTCTTTTTCAAATTCTTCTTTTAAAGCTACTTTCCAAGTTTCTTCTATTTTAACGTCCGTTATTTCAGCCATATTTGGGGTATTGTTTTAAGTGAGTTAATGTCCTGCTAATATATGTTTTTTTAAAGCAAAAGGCAAGTTCATGGAAAGATCTATAACAAATTAGCACAAACAAAAAAGCTGCCCTCCAGTGGAGAACAGCTTTCGTTTATCTTCTTGATTTGAATTTAATATTTAAGGCTTCAATACTTATAACAAAGCTTTAAATTCATCGCTCATCAACTCTAAATCGCCTTGATCGGCTAATTTTTTCAATTCACCTTGTGCATTCTTAGGCAAGCTTCCTTTGTCTACAGATTCCATATACAAATCAATGTCTGCTCCTTCATCGCCAAAACCTCTCAAAGTCAAATGCTTTCCAACGGTTTCTATCTTAAACTCACGCTCTATAGAGCCATTCAATGGAATGCCATCAATAACGACTGTTTTCTTATCTTCCTGCTTAATTTTGTACAACATCCGAACACTATCTTGCCCTGGATTAAGTACTAAAACGCCTTTGTAATCTAAGCCCAAACAAATGTTCTCCAAGAGTCCCATGATTTGTTTTTCCATTTTGGCGGGCATCTTTGCAAACATTGGGTTCTTCGAACTAGTCGTTTTGACATCGACCTTCCAAAATTTATTGAAGACAGGTTTAAGAATTGTTGATTGTTTATTTGTTTTAAAAGCACCTTCCATTTCGCCTAGCAACTCTTGCTCTTTTTCCTTCAGCTCGACACTCAAGAATGGCGTACAGTATTTCTCAATACACTCTTCCGCCTCTAGATGAAAGATATCACTAGCTTTTCGCCAAGACCGAAACGCTGCCTCTAAATCTCCTTTAGCTTGGTACAATTTCCCCATACTAAAGTGCCCTTCAGCATTAGCTTCTTCGTCGTCCATATCCAACAAACCTTGAAAAGCAGCACCTGCGGCTTCCCAATTTTCTTCTTGTGCATGGATAACGCCTTTTTTATTGTATAACATCCACTTGTTATCCAAAACAATATCCAAACCTAAATCTAAATATGTAATGGCAGCATCTATAGAACCGTCTTTGACACGAGCCTCTGCAATTCCTATATAAGAATCCACTAGTTTGGAATCCAGCTCAATTACTCGGCTAAAACCTTCTATTGCTCCAGCTGTATTTCCTTGATGCAAACAAGCCCAAGCTCTACCTAAGATAGCATTCAAAGCCGCAAATTCACCATAGACTTCTCTTTCTATCGCCTGCGTATAGGCAGCTTCAGCTTCCTTATAATTTCCTTGTTCTGCATAAAACTCTGCTTGTTTTTTATGTCGATCTGTATCGGAAACATCTTGGCTAATCCAATCCTTATAAGCTTGTTCTGTTTCGCCTACATTGCCACTAACGCTGTGTAAATTGATTTTTCGTAACCAAAGTTCGCCATCATCAGCATTCGATTCCAAGGCTTTCTCTACATCTTCCAAGGCATCGGAATAATTTCCTAGACTCGTATGGACAATTGCTCTAATTCTATAGGCAACATCATAATCAGGAGCTACTTCCAGAGCTCTATCTAAATAAGATAAAGCCTCTTCTAAGGCATTTTCATTACTAGCATAAACGCCCATTGCTACCAAACTATCAACATGATCGCCATGTATATCTAGGATGCTCTTATATATTTGCTTTGCTTGCTCCTCTTCATTCAGTTTGGCATGCATTAATGCCAACCGTGCTTTATAATCTGGATTATCAGCCGCTTTTTCTATTGCTTGTTGATAATATTCAATCGCATCTTCAACATCTCCCTGCAAAAACATGGATTCTCCAACATAATAGTAACCAAAGGCTTCGTCTGGGAATGCATCTATCGCCTCATCAGCTAAATCTTCTGACTCTTCATAATCTCCATCTTCTAGGGCATCTAATATGTCTTCCAGTAGTTCTTCTCTCTCTATCAGCTCCTTTTCTGTCATAAGTATTAAATTCGTATCGTAAGTATATTTTCTAATCGAGTTAACTGTCCTGTGTTAATTGGGTCTAATTAATGGACTCATTACCCTTGTAAGTTATGTAATAGTTTTTAGATAAAAAAATCTAAATTTAAATTTATTTAGTATCCTCTTTTTTACAACTTCCATCAAGTATCTTTGATCTTAATTCATTACTAATAATTACATATCTACAAGAACAAACCAAACACCATAAAAAACTAATAATCAGTATTGTACAATTTAAAATAAACAATAATCATTCATATAGTATCGCAATCGTTATTTATACCATAATTCTGTGTTATTACAAATAAGAAGAAGGCGTTCTATAGATCATAAAAAAGCATTTCTACCCACTTTTAAAATGACTTTTATTTTTTTAATAACAGATTAATTAAATAGAAGATGCTACAATATAAAAGTAATCACTAATTTTGCGTAAGTTAGCTAAGTGTATTCAAAATACATTTATGTCGATTTAGTATTGTTTAATACGTCACAAAAAGATACAAAACACTTCATAAAGGTCAAGGTATATAGTGGTCTACTTCTTAATTTGAAAAAGATTGCACCTAAATTCCGAGCAAATTTCTAGGAGGTATTTTCCTAAAGAATTGCTTCAAAATTCATATACCCAAAGGCTAAAATTGTGCTTTGAATCTCATTACAAAAGAAAATACTACGCTCAGGAATTATAAATTTTATGGCAGAAGAAATAGAAGCAGTAACCGAAGCAAGAAAAGTACCTATTGACTTACAGCCTGTCAATTATCCAATGTCTACGGTAGAGGAAATGACAAGCTGGCCGATTCATAAACTCGGTCAAGAACGAGAGGAGTTTATGAAATATGCTTCTGAATTTACGACTCAACTGATTATCAATAAAAAGCGAAAAGAAAGCATGAGTGAAGCCATCGCTAAGGTGCTTTACTTGGAGCGAATGCGTATCCTGAACGAACCTTGGAAGGTGGATCCACCAGATGAGTTGGATTTTTGGAACGACATTCGAAAAAAGCTGCTTCGCAAATCATTGGACCAAACGGAGGGCGATGTAAAAGAGTACAATCACCGCTTGCTTAGGAGAATTACAGAGCGGTATTTGAGAGAAATTATGAGTAATTTCAAGATTTCTACGTACAAAATGGCTCAAAAGTTCTTGCCCAAATTATTTAGCACGATCTTGAATGCTTCTAGTTTTTTTCGTTCGAAAAAAAGATTGCAAGACAAGTTGCAAATTGTTGGTGATGTGGATACCATTCGAACCTTAGTTCCTCAAGGAACGATTGTTTTGGTACCTACTCATTTTAGTAATTTAGATTCAATTTTGGTGGGGTGGGCAGCAGATCAAATTGGGCTTTCGGCTTTTACTTATGGTGCAGGTATTAATCTGTATAATAAAGTGTTGGGTTATATTTTCCCACGTTTGGGCGCTTATGGCTTGGATCGCCGCAAGAAAAATGATTTCTATTTAGAAACCCTAAAGGCTTATTCTCAGCTAAATATGGAACGTAGGGTACATTCTATTTTCTTTCCTGGAGGAACACGTTCTCGTTCAGGAGCCTTGGAAGATAAACTAAAGATGGGTTTATTGGGAACGGCCATTGACGCTCAAGGCAATTTATTTCAAAGCAAAGCCAACAATAAAATCTTCATTGTTCCTGTTGTATTAAACTACCATTGTGTCTTAGAAGCCAAGAACTTAATCAATTCTCACTTGGAACGCACAGGAAAAGAACTCTACTTGATTGAGAAAAAAGCCTTTGGAGGTACTTTTAATTTTCTTAAATTTTTCTGGAAATTTTTCTCCTCTACGTCTGAAATTGTCGTTAACTTTGGGCAACCAATGGATGTCCTAGGAAATTTTGTCAACAAGGAAGGGGAAAGTTTGGATAAACGAGGCAATGTCGTTGATTTGGAAGGCTACTTCGTTTCGGGTGGCGTGATACAAAACGATCAGCAACGAAATGCACAATATACCAAAATGTTGTCTAAACAAATTGTGAAGCGTTATGCCAGAGAAAATGTGGTTTTGAGTAGCCATTTGGTTGCACATACCGCATTCAATATCTTTCAAAAAAGATACCCTAGTTTAGATTTATATGGTATCTTGAGGCTTCCAAAAGAGGATCGAGTCATTGCGCCTGAAGTCTTTCAAAAAAATATTGAGCTGCTTCGCAATCGTCTTTTGGAGTTAAATCAAGCAGAAAAAGTTCGCTTATCAAATATCGTCAAGAATGGGCATGTGGACGAATTAATTAAACATGGCATTGATAACATTGGTATATTCCATGTTCAAAAAGCCTTGTTTATTGATAAAAATCAACAAATTAAAAGCGAAGATCTTAACCTTTTACTTTACTATCACAATCGCCTATTAGGTTATCATTTATCAGAACACATTGAAGTTAAAAACACAAAGTAATAATGAGAACACTACTATTCTATCTATTTTTTTTCATACTTCTAACGGCTTGTTCCAATGAAGAAGACAAAGCTTGGGATGCTGCTTTAAGTCAAAATTCAGGTTCGGCATTAGATTCTTTTTTGTTGGTTTACCCAGATAGTAAATATGCTTCTGAGGTAGCTACCTACAAAGATGATTTTGCTTGGTATGCGGCAAAACACAAACACACTGTTTATCATTATAAAAAATACTCTGTAGATTTTCCTAATGGCAAATATGCCGAGCAGGTTTCCAGCCAAATTGATTCTATTAGTTCTAATAATATTAATTTAGAGGAGCTGACAAAGAGTACCTTTATTGGTAAAATTGATTATGGAAATAGAGAAACAGAAGTAATTGCCTTTAGTTTTTCTGAAATTAGAAAAGATAGTTTAGGCATTCAATTTATTGCTAAAATAAACACCTCTGATATTCGTAAAATGATTGAAGGCAGAATTGATCCAAATGGCTATTTAATTATGTTCATGGAAAACCCCGATGCCAAAATCATGTTGAACATTACAGATGGTCGAGCGTACCGAAAGGGGAACAAAATCATGCTAGAATCTACGAATGTTAATCAATATTGGAACCTTATTAAATACGATGAAGAGTAAGTTTTTCGTTTTAGTACTATAACTTTGTGTAGAACCCGAAGGCTCAGCGTAGCTAAATCGTATTAGATGGATTACCAGCCAGATGGCTTTCAGGCACTCAAGGTAGTAATTAACTAATAATCAATCTAATGCAAGGTGTGTTTTTATGCTTTTTGTAAAAAAACTAAACCACGGAGTAGCAGCGTAGCTAAACTCCACCAACTAAAAGCGATAGCGCTCACGAAGTAAGTATTATTAGTACTATTTATTGCTTTTCTTTATTTTAAATAAAAAAATGGATTTCCTTTCCAAAGGGATATATTAAAAAAAACTAATACCATTCAAATTGTAATCTTATGAAATTATCTTATGTAGCTCTCCTATTTGGAATATTAGGAGTATTTTTTAGTTCTTGCAACAATTACCAAGAGCAGTATGATGCATTGGTTGAAAAAAATGCTGTTGACCAAAAACGTCTGCATGAATTAGAGCAAGAAGATCGATTAGTTCGTGGCGAATATTCTCTTGCCATCGAAACCTTAAACTCTATTGAGGATACTTTGAGAACCATTTCGAACAATGAAAAAGAAATTCAACGACTAACGCAACAAAAGGAGTTTAACGGCACCTTATCTCAACGTCAGGCTATTATTGCTAAATTACAAGCACTTAGAGATGCAAACGAGGATGCAAAAGAAGCGGCCAAAAGTATGCAAAGAAGAATGCGTTCTTATCAAATTGAGAACCAACAGCTCAAAAAAATGATTGCTCAGGCAGAAACTAGAATCATCGAAAAAGAAGAGGATCTAAACGAAGCTCGTTATATTATTGATGATATGGAGTTGGCACTTGCCAAAATGGAAGGGCAATTGACCGAAAAAAGTGGGCAATTGGATGATGCTTACAAAGATTTGCAAGATCGTAATGAAACCTTGACGGAAACGAATGACAAGTTGGCAACAACCATCGCTGATCTAGAAACTAAAAATGACTTTATTGACGAACAAGCCAAAGCTTATGTTGCTTGTGGTGATAAAAAGGTCTTGCGAAAAGCAGGTATTTTAAGCAAGGTTAGTATGAAAAAACTAACAAAAACCTATCAGCAATCTGTTCGTCAGAATGGAGATGAAATTGACTACTTTAACAACGATCAAATTGATTGTGGTGGTGATGGAGAAATTATTTATGTTTTGCCTATTCGAGATGAAAGTTCTTACGAGATACAAGGTAGTGTACTAATTATCAAGAATTCAAAATCTTTTTGGGCGACAGACAAAACAGTTGTTCTAGTAAAAAACTAGTAGAATCATAAAATTATCACCCCCATACATTTTTAGTATGTTTTGATTCCTCTCTTTTAACTATACTTTGTTTATCAATTGTATTAATTTGATTATCAATCAAGCCTACGCCTTATGGCACTTAGAGCCTTGATAAACATTTCTATACATATATTTTTTACGTTTTATTAGAAACTAAAAAATCCGCAAAGTATTATCTTAATATATCTAACAAGATCAAAATACTTATGAAACTAACCTTATATATAGGACTCCTTTTCATGCTTGTATTAACGACAAGCTGTGAAAACTATCAAGCTAAATTGGATGAGGCTCAAAAAGAGCAGCAATTATTGAATCAACAATTAGGGACGCTAGAACAAGAAGAACGCCTTATTAAAGGTGAGTATGCTGATGCCATGGAAACCTTATCTGCTATTGACCAAACCTTGGGCGAGATGGCAGAACGAAATAAGGAAATGGATAAATTAATCCAACAGAAAGAATTGGCTAAAGGAACGACCAACGAACAGGCGATTATGGTACGCCTTCAATCGCTTAAAAATGCGAATATTGAAGCCGATAAAAAAGCAAGAAGATTGCGCACAAAGGTAAAAGCCTTTAAGGTTGAAAATCTGCAACTCAAAAAAATGATTGCTCAACTGGAAACTAGATTTACAGAAGTTGAAGCTGAAGTCAACAAAGTTCAAACAACGATTGGCAACATGCAAATTGCTTTGAATAAACTAGAGTCAGAAGTTTCGGTTAAGGAAACTGAACTGACTTCTGCTTATGCTGACTTAAAAGTGCAAACTTCTAAATTAGAGCGCACCAACACCGAATTGGAGACCACGCTTAGTGATTTGCAAAGTAAGAATGCCTTTATTGAGGAAGATGCCAACGCTTATATTGCTTGTGGAAATAAGCAAGTCTTGCGTAGAAATAAAATGCTCCGCCTTTTAAGTGCAAAAACCTTGACGGCTGAATACCAAACGCAGGTAAAAAGTTTGGGTAGTCAGTTCGATTATTTTAACAACCAAGAGATTGATTGTGGGGATGGTGAAATTCAATATTTGCTTCCTGCTAGAGATCCTAATTCTTATAAAATAGAAAAGGAAATTGTTAAAATTCTAGACAAAAAGACTTTTTGGGCGACTTCAAAAATGGTGGTTTTAGTTAAAAAATAAATCCTCTATAGAAAATAAAAAGGAGCATTGGTAATCTATTATCAATGCTCTTTGTTGTGTAGGGTATATTCAAGTTTTTTATTTTTAAAATAAACAAATTAAACCTCCTTTAATGGCTACTATTATACAAACAAAAGACGGCTCTAACAGCATTCAATCGACTCAATTTGAGGCGACTTACCATTCTATACACGGTGCGATTCAAGAAGCTCAAACGGTATTTATAGATGCTGCCTTGACGCATAAAGCCAGTGCACAAAAGGAGTTAACAATTCTTGAAATTGGTTTAGGAACAGGCTTAAACGCTTTTATGACTTATTTAGAAGCCAAAAAATCAGACCTTCAGATTCATTATACAGGCATAGAAGCCTACCCTATTTCATTAGAGGTGGCGCAAGCCTTGAATTATGTAGAATTGCTAGATGTTGCCGAAGAGCAAACACAGTTTTTGAAGCTACATGAGTCTCCTGACGAATGGGTCAAGCTCTCTCCTAACTTCCATTTTTATAAACAAATTGGTCGTTTTGAAGCCTTAGAAGCACAGGAACAATTTGATATTATTTATTACGATGCCTTTGCGCCTAGTGTTCAGCCAGAATTGTGGGAAATTGAATTATTAGAAAAAATGTATCAAGCCTTAAAACCCAATGGTGTCTTAACAACGTATTGTGCAAAAGGTGTTTTTAAACGTAATTTGAAACAAGTAGGATTCACAGTAGAAGGTATTCCTGGTCCGATTGGAAAACGGGAAATGACTCGTGCTACGAAATAGAAATGGACAATTAAGCTGTTCATTATCAAAAATTTGCAATACTATTTCTTAGACATAAATGCAAGCTATCACAAAGGGCATCGCCCTGATATCCTTTATAAAAAAATAAAGATAAAAGGAGCATCGCTCTCTTAACGAACCTAGAGATGATTTACTGCGTCTTTCCGTTCGTTAAGAGAGCTGAGAAGAGTTATAAAAGAACAATAAGGCTTAATCCTCTAAAATTATCTTCTCAAAATACTAAAGTCCTAATTGATTTTCTTATAATTATAAAAATTAAGCTCGCATTCTTCATAAGATAAGCCACACAAAATGAACCAAGCCAAAAACAATACCCTAGCCTATATTGGCTTAGTAGTTTTAGTTATTGCCACCGCTTTGATTTTACAATATCAAGGACGAAATTGGTTTGCTGCGAATGGAGAACTTTACTTTTGGATTGGCGATGCTTGGAGCGATCAAAACTCACAACATTGGACCGATCCTTATAGCTTTTCCCATGTGCTGCATGGCGTTCTATTTTTCGGTTTATTGTATTTCTTATCCGACAAACTTTCTTGGATGTGGCGGTTTAATATTGCCGTTTTATTAGAAGCAGCTTGGGAAGTGGTGGAGAACTCTTCTTTTATTATTAATCGGTATCGAGATGCAGGCGCATTGGGCTATACAGGAGATAGTATTATCAATTCTATGGCAGATTTATTTTACTGTGGATTGGGTTTTGTTATCGCCTATTATTTGGGGCTCAAAAAGTCCATTCTCTTGTTTATTTTAGTAGAAATTGGCTTGATATTAACCATTCGAGATAGTTTGATTATCAATGTTATTATGTTAATCCATCCTGTTGAGGCCATCAAAACTTGGCAATCAGTCATGGTTGCAAGTTAAATCAGCTCGCCTTCTAACAGACGAATCAACATTGGAATAAGATCTTGATAATCTTCTAAAACAATTTCTCGGACTCGTTCTGGCGTATCTTCGTCTTGGATTGGCAAAAATTCTGCTAAACTGTCGATAATTTCAGTTCGATCGGTTTCAGCATCATAATAACTAACCATTCTAGAAGCGGTGGCAGCAGTGCCCATATAAGGGACGTAGCCTTCTATAAATTCGTATTCGACCCAAATATTAGCAATTCGAATGCTGCTATAAAAATCATTGGGACTAGCAAAGCTTCGTTCATAATCAATCGGTTTCAAACTTCCAATTGCTTCTTCCAAAGTTATATCCAAGTGATTGACCATCATATAGACCGCAATGTAAGTGTTCGCTCCTTGTCCAGAGTCCACAAGGCTTTGAATTTTTAGTTGGATTTCTTCTTTTGTCATGGATTTATTTTAAGAATAATCGGTCTTGGTTCTTACAAAAATGACAATCATTTTAGTATTTTTAGTAAAAAACGAATACTTTCTTGCCTTTATATTAAAAAGCAACACCCAATGATTAATCACTCGCCCTACTTCCATCGTTTGATTCCTGTCCTAGATTACATTCAAACAAATTATAATCAATCTATTACCCCCACAGCATTAGAACAAATTTCTTTTTACTCGTATCGTAATTTACAACGAATTTTCAAATCCTTATTTGGCGAAACCATTGGCGTTTATCAAAAGAGAATCCGCTTAGAAAATGCCGCTAAATTAATGCATTATTCAGATAAAAGCATCACAGACATTGCGATTGAAGTGGGCTATGCCGATTTACAAGCCTTCCGAAAAGCATTCAAAAAACAATATCATATTGCCCCTAGTTCCAAACGTCCTGAACTCCTGCAATTATTAGAACAATTACAACAAAAAATAAAATACCCAAGCCTTGCCATAGAAGCCTTGGAAGCCACAAAAATAAAATTACCTGCTATAAATGTCGTCTTCAAAACCTATCAAGGTCCTTATGATAACGTCCAATTAGATTTGGTTTGGGAGCAACTTTTTGAAGCCTGTCCCAGCTTAGATCGCCCGCAAGAATATGGTTTAATCTTTGACGACATTGACATTACACTTCCCAACAATTGTCGTTATGATGCCTGTCTAGGCTATCCAAAAGGCTGGAAAAACGCCAAGCTTCCTGCCAAAAAAATTGGAGACAAAAGCTATATGCGTTTTACACACAAAGGAAGTTACGATCATATAGAGGCTACTTATAATGTAATTTTTGGCGGTTGGCTCTTAGAGAACGATTGCAATTTTTCTACCGATACTATGATTGAACATTATTATTACAACAAAAATCACACAGAAGACGAAGCTCATTTTTTGACACATATTTATGTTCCTATTTAGCTTGGCAATTTTGGACTACCTAGGGCTTTATAGAATCAACTACTTTTGAATAGTATTCAATTATCAAACTATTCAAATCAAACCAACATGCAAACGATGAGTTTATTCACCACGATTTTATTCAGCTTATTTTCTATCGCCAGTTGCCAAAAAGATACCATGACGTACACCAATCAAATAGACGAAGACAAAATGTTGCTCGTCATTACGCCTCCTTCCATCAACAACAGTTATTATGCAAATGCTTATGACGACATTGTTGCTTTTGACATTGCTTATGCTAAACATGTCATGGGAAAAGACAATATTATTGTCTTGGGAGATACAGAAACGCTCAACTATCTAAAACAACACCTTCCTGAAGATATTTTGCTCCACCAAAGCTTGGAAGACATTTGGTTGCGAGACTGTTCGATGGTCATGCCCTATGCTCCTACTCAATTCAGGTATGCAGCAGCAGCACAAGGAAATCAAGCAGATGCAGATTATGTACAAGACAAATTTAATGCTTTTGCAAAAAAACATGATATTCAATTTTCAAAAAGCACTTACATTTTAGATGGTGGCAATTTTGTTGATAATTATAATGGTCGAGCCATTTTATCCGATCGTTTTTTGAGTGATAATAACTTGACTTATCAAGTAGCCGTAAACTATCTGATAGATGAATTGGGCTTGAACGAAGTGGCGATTATTCCAAACGATGATCCCGATGGTTTGGCGCATGCCGATGGTCAAGTGATGTTTATTGATGATAATACGGTTGCGGTAACCGATTATAATGAGCCTGCTTTTCAGAATGATATTAATGCAGAATTGCGTGCTGCCTTTCCTGGAATCAATATTATTAAAATTCCAACGATTGTAGATACAACGGTTTGGGACCCTAACTTTGGTTCTTCTTGTGGCATTCACATCAATAGTACCGTGACAGAGAACTACATTTATATGCCCATTTTTGGAAATACTACAGATGACCAAGCCTTGCAATTGGTTCGAGATAATACCTCTAAAACAGTCGTGCCGATTGACGCTAGTTTGGTTTGCCGAATGGGTGGCAGTGTCCGTTGTTTGTCTTGGCAAGTGGTTGGCGAAAACGCTAAGCAGTTGATTGCTGCTGCTCGGAAATAAGCGCATAAAAGATAAGCCTGCCTTAACGAACAAGACAACAGTCGCTTTTGAAGTGGCTGTTGTCTTGTGTTTCAAATTCAAGCTTATTAGCCTTCACACAGAAAAAATAGAATCACAAAATCAACCCCCACTATAGTAAGAACAGATAATGCAACCGCAGTTTTTATCTTTATTTCTCCTAAAAACAATCTAAGACCATGAACACAAGTTAGAATACTAGCCAAGAGTCTTATTGGGTATGCCATTTCTGGTTCTTGATTCCAAACGAGTGCAATAATTATCTCCTTATTCTGACTAAAGTAATACCAATCACTTATTGAATTATAAATAAAAAACAGTCCAATCAAAATTATAAGCCCAGCAATGATTTTATCAACATAAATTTTTATTTTCCAATAATCTGATGAATCGTCTAATATTGGGGTCGTCATTGGATTGAATTGATTTTAAAGTTTAAGTGTTAGCAATATAACTATTCTCAATTGTATTTAATTCCCCAAACACAGCAAACGAATTCTATTTTGTTCCTAACAGTTAACGTTAATTCATTTTACACTAACTACACCAAAAAAATGAACCACCTAAATATCGCCAAACAACTAATTACCCTTTCAGGCGGAAAAATAAACAACAGAATCGTCGAAAAACCAGGTATTTCCATCCTATACGATTATAATTTAACCGCAGAAGGAACTAAAATCATCAATCATTTTGGCGACATGCGAAACGATGATTTTGATAAAGGAAAGATGACCGACTTTCATAAACTAGTTGATTTTTCGGCTAGAATCACCTATCTTAGTTATGACAAAACAAGTGCTGTAGCCCTTCGAAACAAACTAAAAGCCTTGGGACATTTGAACGTTTATGACCTAAATGGTATTGCTGTTTTGGTGGCAGGCTGCTCCTTAGAATGTATTTTAGAATTGGTTTCTAATCGAGTCAATAGAAGTTGTCGTTTGACGAGCAGCAAAACAAAAGCCGCTATTGAAACCTTGTATTCCAAACAAATAGATCCTATTTGGTTGGAACAATTTTTAGCTTTAAGAGCGACTTATTTAGAACAAACAACCGATAATTTAGAGGCGAGTAACCTGTTTAATCTAAGTGCAAAATGCGGCTATGCCGTCATTTCAATGGGTATGCGAGATTGGAATTTCCTGCTCCAAGCTCGTTTGAGAGATGAAGGCTTAGAAGAAGAGTTAAGAGAAGTATTGACCGAAATTCAAGAACAATTAAAAAAGAGCCCCAATTGGATGTTTTAAATCCCCATATCCTACATCAAGCAAAGGCACATCCTTTGACCAAAAACATCTTAAAAGCAGTGGACCAAAAGCTGCAAAAGGGTTTATTACATTATAAAACAAAAGAAGAAAGCAGCCTCGAACAATTTCTATATTGGTATCCTTCGCTTAATTCTGGTTTGCCTGTGGTACCTAAAAAAGATGCCATTCATCAGTCGATTTATATGTTTCACGACATGGTGCATACTTGTCTGTACGACCCACTCCCCGACTCTAGTTTTCAAACCTATATACTTGGAAAAATGGTTGGCGAAGCAATGGCGCAATTAATTGCAGACGGTATTTTTGCCAGTCTATTACAAGCCAATTATCAGCCCAATTATCCCTACAAAAAACGCTATTACATTCAGATGTATGGATATCTCAAAAGCATGGATATGCGCACACTATCCATTGCCCTTGCGCACTTTGCTATTTTTGATAATCGTACCCCATTAATTGCTTTGTGTCATTCCAAAGAAGCAAAAAAATGGACACACGTTTTTTGTAATTTATATGCCAAGATGTTTCAAGCAGATTTGTGGTGGAATCATCAAATCTACCAACAATACCAAGGCAAAACCTTTGATTATAATCCTAATTATTGTTATCGTAATAATAAAAAAACAAGCCTCAAAACCATTGAAACTATTGTAGATCATAACTTAATGCTTTTAGAACAATTAGAACAAGCCGAAACGGGCAATGGGATTCTACTAGCAGAGCAATTGAGTCAAGGCAATGCCTTTGTCTATCGTTTTGTGCAAGTCAATTATAAAAATAAAATTGAAGCAGCTGTGCTCCATCCTATTCGAAAAAAATTGAGCTACTAAATTTATTCCTTCTAAAATCATCCTATCCACAGGAATAGCTTATATTTAAGTCTAACTTTTCATAAAAACCCTAAAAAATGAAACTACTAATTTATCTCTTTATGTTCTCTTTTTTAATCCAAAGCTGCGCTCCTACTGGACCTAGCGACGCTGAACTTGAAAAAATGACTCGATCTGAAAAGTGGGACTGCTTAAAAAAGGGCATGTCTGAAGAAACGGTTCTTAGAATATTGGGGAAACCAAATTCAAAAAAAAGTTGGAGTGGTCAAAAGAGCTATACCTTTGAATGTTTTCTATGCACAACTACGCTTGACGAAAATGGAAAATTGTGGGCTTGGCATGGACCAGAGGAACAATTTAATTAAAAAAGCAACTTATAGTATTCGCTTGTAGCTCGGTTTATTTAGAATCCACACAGTGTTTTTTAAGTAAATCATTCACTTCCTGTGCATCTATAGCTCTCCCGTAATTAAAGTTTTCATAACCCAATTCTTTTGCTTTTCTCAATGCTTCACAAGCCTTATTGATTTCTTTCAATTCTAAATAAATCAGCGCTTGATATTTGTACGTATAAGGATTATTAGGATCAAGTTCTATTGATTTTTTAAGATCTACTTGTGCCTGCTCTATTTGTCCCAATTTGAGATAAGCAAAAGAACGGTTACTTAGTGCATACGCATTTTCTATATCTAATACTAAGGCTTGATTATACGATTCCAATGCCCCAGCATACTGTTTTAATTTCAATTGACTATATCCTATATTATTCCAAACATTAGAATCATTTAAAATTTTTGCAGCATAATTCATATACTCCAATGCCTTTTCAGGCATTCCACGCTCTGAATAAATATCTGCTATTAACCAAAAGCATCGTCCCTTGATCTCCTTATAGTCTTTATTTCCGCTGTTAATCCCTAATGCTTTCCTCCCAATCTTGAGCGCTTCATCCATTCGATCCAGCCCATAATAACAATAAGCTAAACGGTAATAAATGAAGTAATTCCATTCATCATCCCCCTCTACTAGCAAAGTAATATAAAGGGCTTTAGCTTCCTCATATTCAAAAGAGAAATAAGCATCCTCAGCTCTTTCAAAGGTACTTTCTTGCTGTGCGGATAGGTGATTAACAAAGCAAATAAACAACAATAAAACTAGTATTTTTTTCATGACGCTTGGTTTTGGTTTTCAATAATGTAAAAATACTACTTATTATAAAACAAAAAAATAGACGACCGAAAATAAATTCCGATCGTCTCTTTAAAAATAATTGTTCTTTGACAAATCGTGTGGTAATAATTTAAACCATTTTTTTATTAGACAGTATGAGTCGTAAGTTTTAAGTAGAAAGTCGTATGTTTTTTTTTTGATAATAAACGGCTTACGACTTTCTACTTAAAACTTATATCCCAATTCATAGCTGTTAAAAGATAGCTTATGTTTTAAACTTCACACGATTTGCAAAAGAACCAAAATAATTTCAAACCTATTTCTCAGACAACTTATTCACTTCCACCCATTGCCCACGTTTACGAGCCTGGATCGTCTTATCATACATCGCTTCTACCGACAAGGCAGGCAAATAATAACGTCCCAAATAACTTGCATTCAACAAGACATTAAAGGTTTTGGTTTTTCCTTTTTTCAAATCAAAGAACGTATACACTCGATCGTCCCGAATATCCAAATAATCCGCTTTGTCGCCACCAGCAGTAGCGCCCGTCAGACGAGTATTGTGAATCTCCCAACCAGAAGGAAAGACTTGGTGTATCGCCAATTCATTGTAATCCATTCCACCTGTATTTTTCACACTTACTTTGGCTTTGAAGTCCGTTCCTTGACTAATCATAGCAGGATCTAATTTTGTTCCAGCCATATCTAGATATTCAATCGTCAATTCTAGACCTTTTGCACTCTCGGTTTCATTCATTGCAGCAGGAATACCATCCGAAATAACACGAGCAAAAAGCACGGCACCACTAGTATTTTTAAATTCAACTTGCTTCGCCTGTTCTCCATCCAAATCTAATTGCCAAATTGGTTTCTTGCTACTCATTTTTTGCCAAGCACCATCTGCCAAACGATATTCAAACGCCAAGTCTCGGCTAACACCTCCTTCACCTACAAACTTAGCCATACCGACTAAAGCCTGTGCTGTTTCCTGCGTATTCAACCAACTATCAGAAGCTAGTTTTGTTGTAATATCTTTGACAATATCACTCGCATTATTACGCAAATCCATAATACTCAAAGCCTGTAGAATCAAGGCTTGGTCACGGAATTTAGAGCCAAAAGTAGAAGAACCTGTATTTCCTTTGTAAGGCAAAGCCGTTAAAACTGCTTTAGAAGCTAAGGTTTTAGCCACCTCTTTTTGTCCTGCAATATGATAAGAAGCTGCCAAATACCAACGGGCTGCAACGGCATCTGCGGTACTTTGTTTCAAACGCATTCGATTCATAGAACCCAAATCAGGTTTCCCGACCAAAGCCAACAAATACAAACGATACGCTTG